>CAZFBR010000027.1:0-21978 GCA_964517215.1 uncultured bacterium | reverse complement strand
AGCGTTGGGGGAGAATACCCTTATTCAAATTTACACAGAACTCTTGACACTACCCAAACTGGCCTCAAACACCCCGTCCAGAGCCGTTTCTCCACCACGCCTTCGCTGCCGTCGCCTGGACTGCGACGCTCGGACCATGCCGCGCGGGATTGAACCGGTATTACTGCCCGGTCCCCTTCGCCAGCCGCCGTTCCTTGATAAAGGTGTGGATGATCGGCAGCAGTGACAAGCCCACCACCACCAGGGCAATCTTGTCGATATGGCGTTCAAGCGGAAAGCCGAAGGTGGTCCGCACCCAGCCGCCGAGGAAATAGCCCACAAGGAGCATGCTCCATACCCAGGTAAATGCACCGATGATATTGTAGGTGATGAAGACCCGGAACCGCATGCGAATGACGCCGGCAACCATCGGGGCAAAGGTGCGCACAAACGGGACCCAGCGCCCGGCCACTATAAAAAAGGTGCCCCAGCGGCCGTAGAATTCCTCGGTCTTGCGCAGCCAGGCGGTCTTAAACAGGGGCAGTCCGCAGATTGAGCGGTCTTGCCAGCTGTACATCGCCCGGCCGAAAAATGTCCCGATCCAGTAGCCGATCTGATCGCCGATAATGCCGCAGCACGGCACCAGGAGCAGCAGCGTCCAGATGGGCAGCAGCGGTTCGCCATTTTCACCGATGGTGGCGGCGAAAATCCCGCACAGAACCAGCAGCGAATCACCGGGCAGCAGCGCAAAGAAACCGGTCTCCGCAAAAATTACCAGACAGATTGCCGGGATGCCGCCGATCTGGATCAGCCAGGTAATCCCCTCCGGGGTCAGCATCCACAACAATTTATGAATCAGTTCCATATGCTGCGCGGCGCGCCCGAAACCGCTGCCGGGCCCGCCTCCTCCTTCGCCAATAAGTCGGTACTCCTGACGCCTGCCGCAACCATGGTTGTATATCCTTTATCAGTCGTCAGCGTCAAGTTGCCTGCCGGTCGCCCGCGCCCGTTCCGTCGCCGCACATGCTCCACTCACCGGCGCAGATACTCCCGCAGAAAGGTGTCATGTTCCGCCTGAAAGGTGCCGCTGTCGATGGCGGCGCGAATGCGCTCGATGGTGCGCACCATGAAGCGCAGGTTGTGGATGCTGGTCAGCCGCTTGCCCAGCATTTCCCCTGCGCGCAGCAGGTGGCGCACATAGGAACGACTGTGCGTGCGACAGGTATAGCAGTCGCACGTCGCATCGATGGGATTGTCGTCCTCCGCAAATTCCAATCGCCCGATATTCATCGGGCCCTGCGGGGTGAAGACCTGACCGTTGCGCGCATTGCGCGTGGGGAGGACGCAGTCGAACATGTCGACGCCGCGCGCCACGCCGTACCACAGGTCCGGGGGCGTCCCCACGCCCATCAGGTAGCGCGGCTTGTCTGCCGGCAGGCAGGGGACCGTCACCTCAAGCGTACGCAGCATGTCCTCCTTTGCCTCGCCCACCGACAGCCCGCCGATGGAATAGCCGTCGCAGTCGAGCGCGACCGTCCCCGCCGCGCTCTCGCGCCGCAGGTCGTCCTCCAGACCCCCCTGCACGATGCCGAACAGGAACCGCCCGTCCGGGCGTTCCACCTGCCGGGCGCGCGCCAGCCAGCGCAGCGAGCGCTGCATCGCCGCGGCCACGGTATCGCGCGTTGCGGGCAGGCCGGTGCAGACATCGAGCGGCATCATGATATCCGACCCGAGCTGCAGCTGGATGGCGACCACCGTTTCCGGGGTCAGCTTGTGCTTGCTGCCGTCGAGATGCGAACGGAACTCCACCCCTTCTTCGGTAATGGTACGAATATCGCTCATGGAAAACACCTGAAACCCGCCGGAATCGGTGAGGATGCTGCCGTCCCAGTGCATGAACCCGTGCAGGCCGCCGCGCCGCGCGATCATCGCCTCGCCCGGGCGCAGGTGCAGGTGGTAGGTGTTGGCGAGGATGAGCTGCGCGCCGATGGCTTTGATCTCGTCGACCGACAGCGTCTTGACCGTCGCCTGCGTCCCGACGGGCATGAACACGGGCGTCGCGACCGGCCCGCGCGGCAGGTTGAGCGTCCCCGTCCGCCAGGGATGCTCGCCGACGGTTTTGGTTTCAAACAACATCGTCATTGCTTTTTCCACCTTCACCATAGTTATCTTTTTCAGGATATATCGCTTTTGCCGCTTGTCTGGTCAACAACCAGCATATGAGCACGTACGCTGCAAAAAGCGGAAAAAGCAACGGAACAAGTCCAATTCCTGCAGTCACCGCGCCAATACCTCGCTGAGGAATCGCTCCTGATGTACTTATGTCATAAGTTTGTTGGCTGATCGCCAACGGTGCCACGATTGTCATCAGGAACATCAATCGATGAACATCTTTCTGGTTATCCGGCTTGCGTATGCACACACACATTGAATCAACCGCACATCCAATAATAAACACCAGGACAGCAAGAAACGAGACGGTAAGAAAATCACAACCATTTCTCAACTGATAACTACCCGAGATCAGCGGAACATATTCCAAACAGCTGAAAACAATAGCCAGAATACTGAGCAAGATAATCGCAACAGTTCGCCTATTCATTGTTTATTCCGGACGCACGCGGACCTCGCCCTGCCCCGGGCGCGAAAACCAATCTGCCTGCACGGCGCAGCAGACGGAGGCGAAGCGGGCGACGGTTCGAGCATCTTGCGCATGGCGTCGAACACCACCTTGAACTGCGCGTCGTACTTTTTTTCCAGCGCCGCCAGTTTACGCGCAAGGTCAGCATGCGACGCCAGCATCTGCCGCAACTGCACGAACACCCGCATGATAGCGATATTCACCTGCACCGCGCGCGGACTGTTGAGCACCCCGGATAGCATCACTATTCCTTGCTCCGTAAAAGCATACGCTCGTGGCGCATGTTTTATTTTCGAATAACTTATCACAAATTGTGATAAGCTCATTATCTCCGCGCGGGTGAGTTCGAACATAAAATCATCAGGAAAACGCTCACGATTTCGTTTGACCGCCTGATTCAGAGCCCCAGTAGTCACGCCATACAGTATGGCCAGTTCACGGTCCAGCATCACTTTCTGTCCGCGAATAAACAAAATCGACTGTTGGATACGCTCGGCCGGAATCATACCGTCAGCCATGTCAAACTCCTTTCGCTGCACCTGTCACAGATTGTGACCGGTTCAACCCGTGCCCGCCGAGAGGATATCACATTCTGTGATATGCCTCATTGCCATATTCCCGCACCTGCTGCTTCGCAGCTTCCTCGCACAGTGGGCGCGCGGACACATGCAGACAGGAATCACATGCATGCTTCCGGAAGAATCAGCATGGCGTCGCCGTAGGAAAAGAACCGGTAGCGTTCCGCGACGGCATGGCGATAGGCGGCCATGATCCGCGCATGCCCCGCCAGCGCACTGACCAGCACCAGCAGCGAACTCATCGGCAGATGGAAATTGGTCAGCATGCCGTCCACCGCGCGAAAGCGGTGCCCCGGGCGAATGAACAGATCGCGCCAGCCGCTCCCCGCGCGCGTGACGCCGTCGTCGCCGGTCTGTGACTCCAGCGTGCGCACCACCGTCGTCCCGACGGCAATCACCGGGCGGCCGTCGCGCTTTGCGGCATTGACCGCATCCGCCGTCGCCGCCGGCAGTTCGGCATACTCCGCCGCGAGGATATGGTCGTCAAGCGTTTCGCCCTGCAGCGGGCGGAAGGTCCCGACCCCGGTATGCAGCGTGAGGAATGCCGTGGTCACTCCCGCCGCACGCACGGCAGCAAGCAGGGCGGGGGTGAAATGCAGCCCCGCGGTGGGCGCAGCCACCGCGCCCGTCGCTCGCGCATAGACCGTCTGGTAGCGCTCGCTGTCGGACGGTTCCGCGTCACGATGCAGGTACGGCGGGAGCGGCATCTCGCCGTGCGTTTCGAGATACGCTTCGATATCGCCGCTGAATTTTACTTCACGTTCGCCCGTCGGGCGCACGCCAACGATTGCCGCTGTCGGCCCGCCCGGCCAAACCAACTTCTTCCCGACTTTCAGTTTGCGGCCCGGCTTGCCCAACGCCAGCCAGACGCCATCGCCCAGCGGCTGCAACAGCAACAGTTCACCAACCCCGTCTGCCAGCGGCAACCGCAACCGTGCCGGCCGCACGCGCGTGTCGTTCAGCACGAGCAGCGCTTGTCGCGGCAGCAAACCCGGGAAGTCACGCACCATCCGGTCAAGCAGGCCGGCGCGCGCCAGCACCAGCAGGCGCGCGTCGTCCCGCCGCGCCGCCGGATAGCGGGCAATTAGCTCCGGCGGCAGGTCGTAGTCAAACTCGCGATTATCCACTCTGTTTCATTCCCATCACCTTCATCCGGTCGCCACCGCAGCTCCAACGGCAGAACCGCCCCTCTCCCACCGGAATCGCGGGAGAGGGAACCGCCCGTACCACGCAGTGCTGCCAGCGCGCGCGGCAACCGACCTGGCAACTGCATCAGGCATGCCTGCCGCGCAGCAGCAGCGGGCACGGCAGCAGCATCCGCGCAGGTCGCTGCCGGCGTCTGCCGCGCGGCAACTACAGCGTGCATCCCGCGCGCGGCCTGGTTACTTGATCTTCTCGCGCATAATGCGGCCGGGCTTGAAGATAACCTTCTTCCGTTCCGGAATGTCCACCGTCTGGTTCGTCTTCGGATTGCGCCCGATGCGCGCGCGGCGGGTCTTGGTCTGGAACACGCCGAAATTGCGCAGTTCGAGCTTCTGACCCTCCGCCAGCGCCTTGATAATCTCTTCAAACAGCTTCTCAATCACTGCATGCACCTGCGTCTGCTTCAGGCCGAGTTCGGCCGCGATATGCATCACCATATCGCGCTTTCTGACACTGCTCATACGTTCCCTCCTTTGGGAAATGGTTTTTATGCCGCCGGTGCGCCGGAATTGCCATTCGCCGCCGGTGCGCCGGGTTCTTCACCCAGCGCCTTGCGCAGTTTGGCGATCACCTGACTCACTTCAAACGGCTTCACGATGTAATTGCACGCGCCCATCTTGATGGCGCGCAGAATGTCCTCCTGGTTGCCCCGCGCGGTGAGCATGATCACCGGAATTCCCTGCGTAACCACATCATCCTTGAGTTCCTTGAGCACTTCAAACCCGTCCGCCTTGGGCATGACTATATCCATCAGGATCAGGTCGGGCTTCTGTGTCGTCGCGGCGATAATCCCCTCTTCACCCGATTCGGCCTCGATAACCTCATACCCAAACCGTTTAAGGTTGAACGCCACAACGGTACGGATGTACCGCGAATCGTCAATCAGCAGAATCTTGGCCATCGCTATCTCCGCACCGTCATTGTTACACTGGCGCCTGTGCCCTGTTCGCCGTCGCCCACCACAATATCCCAACCCATCAGCTTGAGTGCCGCATGCGTTGCCGCCAGGCCGACCCCGAAGCCCTCGCCAGCCGCGCGTTCAACAAACGGCTCGAACAGCTGCTGCCGCAGCGCCGGCGGGATACCCGCCCCCCGATCGGTGACGCACACCCCGTTGTCCAGCCAGCGCACGACAATCTCCGAACCCTCCGGCCCGTGCTCAGCCGCATTGCCCAGCACATTCTCCAGCGCCAGCACCAGCCACTCGCGCCGCGCGGGGAGGGTGGCGGGCGGCACCCCGGCAAAACGCACGGTCAGGCGCTTGCGCTCGATAATCTCGGCGAAGGCACGCAGCGCCTCGTCCACTGCCGCCGCGGGCGGCACCGGTTCGCATTGCGCCGCCGTCTGTTCCTCGCGTTCCGCCAGCGCCAGCAGATTATTGGTCACCCGGCAGAGTTGCTCGGTCTGGGCCGCCGCCATGCGCATGCAAATCTGCGCGTCCAGCGGCAGCTGCGCCAGATGATCGGTCTTGAGCGCGGTCAGGGTGGACTTGACCACCGTCAGCGGCGGGCGCAATTCGCGTGCCAGCTGCCCGGCAAACCCGCGCCGATCCTGCCCGTCGGGAGCTCCGGCCAGCGGCGTCAGCATGAGCGCCCGCCCGCCCGCCTCGCCCGCGGCAAATATCTCCAACTGCCACGCCGCGCCATTGATCTCCGCAAGCTGGCGCGGCGCGCGTGTCCCCGCCGCCGCCAGATCGAGCTGGCGCAGCAGCCCGGGCGCCACCCGCCTGAGCACATCGTCCAGCACTTCCCCGGTAACATCGTCACGATCAAGCTTGAACAGCTCAAGGAAACTCCGGTTCACCAGTGTCACCTGACGTTCCCGGTCGCTCCCCACCACAGCCGCGGGAAGTGCTTCCAGCACGGCCTCAAGCTGCTGGTACACACTGTTCAGCGAGTCGTACGCCGACAGCATGGTGTCTTCCTTCTCCTGCAGATTGCCCATCAGCTCGTTGAACGCCATCGCCAGCCGGCCCACCTCGTCCTGCCGCTCGACCGGGCAGCGGGTCCCCAGATCGCCCGCCTGGATCTTCTGCACGCTCTCGCCCAGATGCAGCAGCGGGCGCAGCAGGTAGATGATCAGCGCCGCAATCAGGAAGACGCCAAGCGAGACCACAAGCAGGGCGCCATAAAACAGCTTCGCGCGAAACTCCGCCATGCGCCCCTGAAAACTCGCCGTCGACAGCGAAATCACCGTCGGCACCGGCTGCCCGTCCGGGCCGGGCAGCATGCGTGACACCATGCGGTCAGTGGGATTCGCTGTGCCGGCGGTAAGCGGTTCGGCACCCGTCACGCTGATATGGATCCGGCTCACCACGCCGCTGGCTGCGCATTCCTGGCTGATCGCGTCGGCCAGCTCCAGCCGCCAGGCCCCGTCGCCGCGGGTCAGGGCCTGCCGGGCCGTGGCCTCCAGCCGCTGCTCCACCCGCTGCACCTGCTGCGCAAAAAAATCGTCCTGCAGGGCGCCCATTTCCTGGTCGAAATAGGCATAGGCCATCAACGCCATGAGCCCCAGCACAATCACCAGGAACAGTCCCATTTTGTCGGCGATCGACAGATTCCGCAACAGATCTCGATTCACGCGCGCACGCTCCTTCTTCACGATTCACTCACCGTCAAACCAAACAACAGCCGGGCCAGCAGGACCAGCAGCAGCCACCCCGCCCACAGCCAGCACAACAGCGGTTCTGCAACCGCACCATATCCGTCGTACATATTTCCCAGCATCCGGTACTCGCCAACGTTGAACAGCCGGATCACCTGCTGGGCCCGGTCGGGACCGGCCACCACTTCCGCCACTGGATGTTCCGGCCAGGCAAAATAGACCACCAGGGTCGTCACGCCCACCAGCGCCCAGCCCGCGCGCAGCAGTATCCTGCTCCGGTACTGCCAGTCACCCGACAACCGCCACCAGCCCGGATGCCCGCGTTCCGCCCGCGCCGCCACCGCCAGAAACAGGGCGGCAGTCACCAACACCGCCGGGGTCGCCAACTGCACCAGCCAGCGCAACCCGGTTTCCATCACGGCAACGGCAGCTCCAGTGCCACCAGCAGCCAGCGGTCGTCCGCCTTGTCCGAACCTTCCGTCAACCGCCGGAACGTCAGCACCGCGGGAACCGGACCCGGCTCCTGCAGCGCGCCACCGGCGTCATGATCATTGAATGACAGCGTGCAATCGCAGCACACCGTCGCCCGATTGCCGGCAAAACTGACGTCAACCTTGCCCAGCGCCAGCTTCAGGTTATCCGCCCGGGCAAAAAACCGTTCCAGCCGCACCCGGAGCCCAGCCACCGTCTCGCCGTCAGCGGCGCGATAATCGTCGGCCACCAGCGCCATAAACGCTGCCAGGTCCTCCGTGCGCAGCGCCACCATCGCTTCCTGGAACGCATCGCGCACCGGGTTCTCCAGATTGCCATCCAGACGCGCCCGCACCATTTCGCGATAGCGCTGTTCACCCACGTCCGGCGCGGCGTTCTGCCCGAGGCCCAATGCCTCCACCACCTTCGGGATACGCGCAATGCGGTCGCCCGTCGCCGGATGCGTCGACAGCCAGACCAGCAGGCGCGGCGTTTCGCCGTTTTCCTCGATCAGCTTGCGGAAAAACGTCTCCATCTGGTACGGATCGTAGCCCGCATGCGCCGCATAATACAGACCCAGCTGGTCGGCCTGATACTCGTCGCCACGGCTGTAGCCCAGCTGCATCAGCTGGTAGGCGATATTGGCATAATCGGCAATGGCATCACGGTGCGGATTGTCGGAATTATAGTAAAGCACGCTCGCCACCACCGCATAGCCCAGTTGCGCCTGCAGGTTCTTCACCGAATGGTAGGCACAGACATGCCCGACCTCATGGGCCATCACCGTCGCCAGTTCCGCCTCATTATCGCAGCGTTCCAGCAGGCCGCGGGTCACAAAGACAAACCCGCCGGGACAGGCAAAAGCGTTGACCATGGGCGTGTCGAGCACCCGGAACGAATAGTTCAGATCGCGCCGGTCGCACACGGCGGTCAGCCGTGTCCCCACATCGCTCACATAGCCGCCGATCACCTCGTCGTCCATCAGGCCGTATTCGCCGATAACCTCGTCCGCCACCGCCTTGCCCAGCGAGATTTCCATCGACTTGGGGACAAGGATCAGGCCGCGCGTGATCCCGCTCTGCGTCGTGGCGCAACCCGCCAGCAGGGCGCACGCCAGCACCGCCAGCAGGCGCAACGCCGAGCGCAAGCGGACCCGGATGCTCATGTTACTGGGTGTACTCCACCTTGATCAGGTCAGCCACAAAGGAGCCGACTGCGATGCGACTTTCGAGGCGCAGCGGGATGTGCCGGGCATCATTGGTCACCCACATGTTGATCTGCCCGCGCGAGCGGAACGCGCCCTGAAACTTCAGCAGCGGCGTCACCAGCAGCGCAGGGAACCGCGTGCCGCCAACGTCGATCACTTCCAGTTTGAGCACGCGCACCACCAGGTCGTACAGCTTGCGCCCGTCGTAGCAGGGGATGGTGAACGTGTTGCCGACCGCAAGGTTCTGGGCGCGCACATAATAGATGGCCGACATGACGTCCTGGCAGTACGGCGGGATCGCCTCGGTGCTGCCGTCGGGCTTGCGCAGCTGATGGTTCACCTGGTCGAAGTCGAAAAACTCCCGCTTGTTGTCGCTCGACTCTTCGATATGCTTCTCATAGCGCCACGAGAACAGGCCCGTGCGGTCGATGTAGGAGACCAGCTGGTCGCGCATGCGATACATCCACTCGATCCCGCTCGCCGTGCGCGCCTCGGAAACAATCTTGAAGCAGGGCCGGTTGTTATAGGTGGTCGGATGCAATTCCATCGTAAAATAGCCCGCCGTCATGCCAAGGTATTTGATGGCGAAGGTCAGTTTCTCTCCCGCGCGGAAGGCATTGTTGTTGATCGTCCGGAAACTGCTGGTCGGCGCCGCCGGTCGTGCCGGCCGTGTGTCCGTCCGCCCCGCCGCCGGTCGTGCCGGCCGCGTGTCCGTCCGCCCCGCCGTGACCACCGGGGTGTCTGCCCGCCCCGCCGTCGCTGCCGGCGCGGGGGTATCCGCCGCCAGCACCGGCTCGCCGGCGGCCGGCGTGTCCGCCGCCGCCGCCATTGCCGCGCTGTCCGCCGCCTGCGCCGCCGGACCGAGCGCGACTGCGGCGGTCTCCGTGTCCCCGGCCAGCGGTTCCGTCGCGGCCAGCGCGCCGGTATCGCCCGCATCATCGGGAATCAGCAGGGTCTCGTCTTCGGGATGATCCTGCCAGAAACTGAACGGATGACGAAAGAATTTCTGGATGGCACCGCAGCCGGTCAGCTGGGTGGCCAGCAGCACCACCAGCAGAATCAGCAACAGGCGCCGCATGCGGGACTGGTTCATGATCAGCGCTCCTTGCGCGGCACAGCCGCAGTATCCGCCGGCGCCAACGGCAGGTCGATCGCGCGGCGCCAGTCGTCCTCCCAGGCCGTCGCCGCATCAGGCGGCAGCAGGAACATTTCAATATCCGTCACGGTATCAACCGGATACCGGGTTACCCACTCCCACCGCGGATTGTCCGTGGTGCCCGCCACCTGCCAGCGGGACTGCGGCTGGCGGCCCGGCGGCACATCCAGACCGCTATGCTCCGCGAAACGCGCCGCCCCGGCACGCAGCGGCACCGCCGTCACGGCCAGCTGCAGATTGCCTGCCGCGGTACCACTCCCCGACGCCGCCACCGTCAGCGCCGGATGCCGCACCTGCAGCGTCGACAGCAGGGTCAGGCGCGGCGTGCTCTTGAGCGACGCCGCCATGGCGCAGGGCGCCAGTTCAGTTGCCGCATCGTCCCGCCACAGCGGCGTGAATGCATCCCAGGCCGCGGGGAACGTCACCGCCAGCGAATCGCCCACCCAGCCGATCTCACCCGCAAAGGCACGCGCCGCACCAAATGAGGTGAAGGTGCCGTTGACGCGCGCATCCACTTCGCCGCGGCAGGCCTGAGCGGCGGCCGGCAGCAGCTGACCCGCGAGCGGCGCCAGCGGCACCTTCCGCCCGATCAGCGCCACCCGGGTGGATACCGGGCTGTCGGTAAAGGTCCGCACCCAGCTCCCCTCCCACGCGCCGTTTTCATGGCCGACCCGCAACGGGTTCAGGGCGAGAATCCGGTCCGGCTGCCAGCGCCAGCGCGCCTGGAACATGCCCATCTCCGCACTGCCCAGCAAACTCCCCGCAGCCAGGAACTGGCCGGCGTAGCCGGTATCCGTGCGCAGAATTTCACCGTCGAGTCCGGTCAGCGTCAACGGCGGGAACTGCACCTTGTCCGCCGTCACCAGCAGTCCGCCGGCCGCGCTGTCCGTCCAGCGCATGGTCAACTGGTTCACCGTTGCCGGTTCTCCGCCGCTGGTAACCTGGCCCGCAACCGCCGTCACCCCCAGCTGCCAGCCCCGTTCGTCATGACTGCCGTCCAGGCGCAGGTCTGCGCTGAAATCATGACCGCGCCAGCGCCCGCCGGCATTGCCCTTCGCCACCACGGTCGCCGGGACACCCCGCGACCAGTCAGTGGCCTGCAGCGTCACGTTCTGCACCTGCATTGTCAGCGAATCTTCCGTCCATTGCATCGTCCCATCCTCCACGACCACTTCGAGCCACGGCATCGCAGTCGTTGAGCGATTGGACAGCAGTTGCGGATATGCAGTTACAACTGATTGGCTGTACGGCAGGTTGAGTGCCGGCGTCTGCAACAGAACCGTCGTGAACTGCGGAGCACGCCGGCGCATGGTCGCGGCCCAATCGATCGGCAACCGAACGCGACTCGCCACCGCCACTACGGTCGGGGTGTCACCGACGACAACTCCTTCCAATACAAAGGCGTTCGGCCATTCGAAGCTCGTTGTGCGTGCCGTTACCGGCGCTCCCACCGCATCTGCAAACGCCGACAGGGCTCGGTCTTCCAGCCAATTCGGCACTCGCGACAACACACCCAGCACCACGAGCAGTGCCAAACCCATGATTGCACATGCAATTTTTCCCCAATGCCGTCGCAGATTCATACACTAACTCCCTCACCAATAAGTTATTGTAGCATTTCGCTGCCGGCAATGCAAGTCGTTTTTAGCATAACATATGTTTTGGTGGTTTGTTATGGCTTATTATCGCCCAGCGACGACAGCAGACCCGCATCTGCCTTTATTGCGTAACTGCTTACTTTGTTTGCTATTATCGTTTTTCGACAACTTGTGCCATCTTTACCGGCAGAAAAGGGAGAAAGGCATCGTCTTTTCACAGAAGCGGTACCGGAAAAGGACTGTCAAAACAGTGCGATGATTAGCTGATCGGATGCAAATTGTGTATAATGATTCGCGAGCGCCCGTAGCTCAGCTGGATAGAGCATCGGATTTCTAATCCGACGGTCGCAGGTTCGAATCCTGCCGGGCGCGCCAGTTTGACGACCCGTTATGCTTTCATCGCAGCGAGTGTTGCCTGACGCATGGCCGCAGCCGGCGCATCGACTTCACTTCGCTGCATCCTTCGCAGTGCCGTCGAAAATGGCCCGCAACTGCTCATGACAGTCCGCCAGCGCCGCCAGAAGGCGCGGATCGAAATGCCGCGGCAGGATGCGCCCGTCACCCTCGGTGATTTTCCGCATCGCATCCTCGTGCGTCATGGCCTCTTTGTACGGCCGGGCGCTGCGCAGCGCATCGTAAATGTCCGCAAGCATCATGATGCGCGCCGCCAGCGGGATCTCCTCACCCCGCAAGCCGCGCGGATACCCCGACCCGTCCCAACGCTCGTGATGGGCAAATGCGACCTCATCCGCCATGGCGAGATACGGGACCTGCGCCCCCTGCAGGATGCCATGCCCGTCGCGCGCATGCCGACGCATCACCGCCCATTCCCCGTCGTCGAGCGGACCGGGCTTGAGCAGGATGTGATCCGGCACCCCCACCTTGCCCAGATCGTGCATGGGGGCAACACAGGCGAGCATCTCCGCAAACGCCGGCGACTCACCCAGCGCCAGGGCCAGCACACGGCAGTAGGCGCTGGTGCGGCGGATATGGGCGCCGGTTTCCCGGTCCCGGCATTCACTCGCCAGCGTCAGCCGGCTGATGGTTTCGCGGTAGGCCTGCTGCACCGCCTCGTGCGCCGTGCGCAGCTCCGCCGTGCGCTGCGCCACCCGCTTTTCGAGCAACCGCGCATGATGCCGCAGGAAGTCCTCGTATTCCTTGAGATGCAGGTTGTTGCGCAGCAGCAGGGTCAGCTCCTGCTCCTCGACGGGCTTGTTAAGAAAATCACTCGCGCCCGCTGCAATCCCCTGCAGGCGGTCTTCATGCGAATCGAGCGCGGTGAGGATGATGACCGGGATATGCGCGGTGGCGGGATCGCCCTTCAGTTCGCGCAGGGCGGCAAACCCGTCGAGCACCGGCATGTTCACGTCGAGAATGATCAGGTCGGGAAGCAGTGCCTGCGCCCGGTCGACTGCCTGCCGGCCATCCGCCGCCTCATGCACGGTGTATCCCTGGTTGGCGCACAGCAGGCGCAACAGGTAGCGGTTCTGTTCCTCGTCGTCAACGATCAGGATGTCGAATAACCGCTTGTCCAACCGTCACCTCGCCCCGGGGTGCCTGTCGGCAGCGTAGCACCCGCCCGGCATGCCGTCAACTGTACGGGCGAAACAGCAACGCCGGCAGCAGCGGTTCACCGCCCGTCACCGTCGGCACTGTCAGGTGTCTCCACGGCCAGCACATCCGCCACCGCCTGCAGGATGGCGTCGCTGGCGGCATCGAACTGCAGCGCGGGCCGCGCCAGCCCGCTGACGCCGCCGCGATTGATGACCACCAGTTCGCCGCGCGTCAGTGACGGCAGCCCGGCGGCGGGATAAACCGTCAGCGACGAACCGATCACCAGGAACAGGTCCGCCTCGCGCGACCACTGCGCTGCCGTGTCAAGCTCGCGCACCGCCTCGCCGAAAAAGACCACGTCGGGCTTGACGAGACCGCCGCACTGCGGGCAGCGCGGCACCCGCGCCGCCGCCATGAGCCGTGCCAGTCCGGCAAAATCGAAGGCCGCCGCGCAGGTGAGGCAGCGGCTGGTGCGGTAGCTGCCGTGCACCTCGAGCACCGCCTGCATGCCTGCACGGCTGTGCAGCATGTCCACGTTCTGGGTAATCACCCCGCGCAGCCGGCCCGCCCGCTCCTGTGCCGCCAGGAACCGGTGGGTGAAGGTGGGGTGCAGCGTCTGCGCCACCGCCAGGAACTCGCGGGTGAAGTCGTAAAACAGCTCGGGATGGCGCACAAAACAGTCGATGGCGAATACCTTGTCCGGCGGGTACTTGCCGGACGCGTACAGGCCCTGCGGGCCGCGAAAGTCGGGGATGCCTGCCGCAGTCGAGACCCCCGCCCCGGTCAGCGCCACCGCCCGCCGCGCGCCGCGCAGCAGGGTCGCCAGTCGCGCCATCTTTTCCCGGTTTTGACTTTTGCCGTCCATGGCGCTATTATAGCTTGTCGGGCAACTGGTCAACCACCCGCGCGCTGTCCCGATTGGGACGGATGGCTGCGATGCGCCGCTCCGCCGGGCGAATCCGGATGAATGGTTGCCGTATCGGCAGGCACCCCGGCCGCGCAGGTCGCGCGCCGGACCGCATGCCGCGGAGTGAAGGAACTATGTGCGGATTCACGGGCTTTTTCGACAGGGCACGATCTGCCGCGGCTGACGCGCTGACCGCAACGGTCACCCGCATGGCGGATACCCTGCGCCATCGCGGGCCCGACGACGGCGGCACCTGGGTCGACGCCGCGGCAGGCGTGGCGCTCGGCCACCGCCGGCTGTCGATCATCGACCTGTCGCCGCTCGGCCACCAGCCGATGCTTTCGGCCTCCGGGCGCTATGCCATCGCCTTCAACGGCGAGATCTACAACTTCCGCGAACTGCGCACCGATCTGGAGAGTTCGGGTGCAATCTTCCGCGGTCATTCCGACACCGAGGTGCTCCTCGCCGCGATCGAACTGTGGGGCGTGCGCGTCGCACTCATCCGCGCGGTGGGCATGTTCTCCTTCGCCCTGTACGACCGCACGCAGCGCACCGTCACGCTCGCCCGCGACCGCATCGGCGAGAAACCGCTCTATTACGGCTGGGCGGGGACCTGCTTCCTCTTCGGGTCGGAGCTCAAGGCCCTGCGCGCACATCCGTCGTGGTCGGGGAGCATCGACCGCGACGCGCTGGCGCTCTACCTGCGCCACAACTATGTGCCGTCGCCGCGCACCATCTACCGCGAGTTCCGCAAGCTGATCCCCGGCACCTACTGCACCCTGGCGCTCGACGGTGACCGCGGGGCGTATCCCGAGCCCGCCGTCTACTGGTCCGCGCATACCGCGGCCCAGCAGGGGCTTGACCGCCCGTTCTCCGGCGGCGACGACGCCGCCGTCGCGGAATTCGAGCGGCTGCTGCGCCAGTCGATCCGCGGCCAGATGATCGCCGACGTGCCGCTCGGCGCCTTCCTCTCCGGCGGCCTCGATTCCTCCGTAGTGGTGGCGCTCATGCAGGCGCAGAGCGACCGTCCGGTGCGCACCTTCTCCATCGGGTTCGGCGAAAAGGAATACAACGAGGCGGGCTACGCCAAGGCGGTGGCGCAGCATCTCGGCACCGAGCACACCGAGCTCTACGTCGCGGCCGACGCGGCCCTTGACCTCATCCCGCGCCTGCCGCACATCTTCGACGAGCCGTTCGCCGATTCCTCGCAGCTCCCGACCACCATCGTCAGCGAGCTGACCCGGAAATACGTGACGGTGGCGCTCTCGGGCGACGCGGGGGACGAGCTGCTCGCCGGCTACAACCGCTACCGGCTCGGGCAGAAGCTCAACCGCCGGCTGACCGCCATTCCCGCGCCGCTGCGCGCGCTGCTCGCGCCGCTCGCCAGCGCCGCGGCGCCGCTCGCCAGCGCGGTGCGCCCGCTGGTCCCGGCGCACTGGTCGCGCCATGCGGGCGGCGACAAGCTGCGCAAGCTGGCCGCCGCCCTGCGCACGCCCGACGGGGCCGCGCTCTATCTGCTCATCGTCTCGCACTGGGACGACCCGGCCGCGGTGGTGATCGACGGGCGCGAGCCGATGACCCGGCTGACCAATCCCGCCGAGCTGCTCACCGGCGCCGATTTCGTCGGCCAGACCCAGTACTGGGACCTGATCAGCTACCTGCCCGACGATATCCTCGTCAAGGTCGACCGTTCGGCCATGTCCTGCTCGCTTGAGACGCGCATCCCGCTCCTCGACCATCGCATCGTCGAGTTCGCCTGGTCGCTCCCGCCGCGGATGAAGCTGCGCGACGGGATCAGCAAGTGGGTGCTGCGCCAGGTACTCTACCGCCATGTGCCGCGCGAACTGGTCGAGCGGCCGAAAATGGGGTTCGGCGTGCCCATCGACCACTGGCTGCGCGGTCCGCTGCGCGATTGGTGCGAGTCGCTGATCAGCGTCGACCGCCTGCGCCGCGACGGGTTCTTCCGCCCGGAGCCGATCCGCGAAAAGTGGCAGCAGCACCTCTCCGGCCGCTACAACTGGCAGTACTACATCTGGGACATCTGCATGTTCCAGGCCTGGCTCGATGCCAACCGTTAAGGCCCTGCTGCATCCGCGCCATACTCCGCTTTTCCTCGCCGTGCTCTTCGCGCTCGCCCTGTTCCTGCGCCTGGTCTATGTCTTCGCGGTGGTGGGGGACGACGGGTTCGGGCAGGGCGTCGAATACTATCCCTACGCCGAGCATTTCGCCGACGGGCATGGCTACTGGCAGGAAGTGGCGCCGGGCAACAGATTCTATGCGCGCCGCCCGCCCGGGCTGCCGCTGCTGCTCGCCGCGCTGCGAGTGGCAACGGGCGATGCCTACAAGTGGGCGGGCCGTTTCGTCTACTGCCTGCTGAGCGCCGCGACGGTGCTCACCACCTACTTGCTGGGCCGGACCGCGTTCAATCGCCCCGTCGCCCTGCTCGCCGCCGCGCTCATGGCGGTCAATCCCGAGGCGGTCTATTACTGCATCCAACTCAATCCCGCCATCATGCAGATGTTCTTCACCTCGCTCATCCTGCTCTATTCCGTGCGGCTGGCCCGTCATGGCCGCGCGCTCGATGCCGTTTGCGCCGGATTCTGGCTCGGCTGCTCGCTGCTCACCCGCCCGCATCATTCGTTCTACTGGGTCCTGCTTTTCGTCACCCTGTGGCTGACGGGCCGCGCCTTTCTCCCCGCGCTCCGCCGCACCGCCATTGTCCTCGGGATTGTCGCACTCGTGCTCCTGCCGTGGATTGTGCGCAATTACGGCATCTACCACACCTTCATGCCGGGGACGTCGATTTTCTGGCGGGAATTCTTCGTCGCCAACCATCCGTCCATCCTCACCGATCCGCGCGGATTCAATATGGACCTGGTGCCGAAGGAGTATGACACCCTCTCCGAACGCGAACTGGAAGCGCGGATGCGCACGCAGAGCATGGCCATTGTCCGCGAGCAACCGGAGGTTTTCGTGCGGCTCGCGTTCGACCGCTTCATCCGCCTGTGGCGCTTCTATCCGCACCTGGAGTTCGTCGATTTGAAATACGCGCTGATCATGCTGCTGTCGTACGGTCTGCTCTTCCCCTTCATGCTGCTCGGGCTGGGCGCCGCGGCGCGCACCCGCTGGCGGCTGCACAGCCTCTTCTACCTGCTGCTCGCCTACTACTCGCTCATCTGCTCGATTGTGGTGAGTTATACCCGCTATCGCCTGACCCTGGAATCACTGCTGCTCTGCGCCGCCGCCGCCGGGCTGCTCAAGGCGCGGCAGCTGCTGCGCACGCGGTTCGCCGCCGCCCGCGCCTGACTCGTTCGCCGGCACCGCACCCGTCCGCAGCCGCCGGAACAATCCGTACAGCCATACCGCCGCGACGCCGGCGGCAAACATGGGCACAGCAAAGACCGGAATGAAAACCAGCGCCACCGCCGCCTGCGCGTCCGCCGCCAGGTCGATCGACGCATGCATGGCGAACAGCGCGCCGTAGCCGAGCCCGACCGGCAGCCAGAACGCCCGCCGGCCGCCGAACAGCAGCACGCAAACCACCGCCGCCGCCACCGCGACCAGGTTGCACGCCTCGAAGAACAGCCAGCCGTCAAGTGCGCACGACAGGTACTGGTCGATCCACGGCCAGCCGTACAGCGCCGCACCCGGAACCCGGGCAAGAAACGGCAGCAGCAGCCCCGCAACCGTCACGATCATACAGCTCACGAAGACCTTGCGCCCGTGCATCATGCGTCACTCCATCCGCAGGATTGCTTCCGGGTCGTAGGTCACCGGTTTTCCGGTGATGGTGATGCCGAAATGAAGGTAGGGTTTGGTGATGTCGTCATCGTAATCGTGCCAGCGCGCGTCGAATTCCTCCGCGGGCACATAGGCGTAATTGCCCAGCGTTGACGGGTCCATGACGTAGATATTGGCCGCATCGTATCCGACCACCGCCACCCAGTGCCCGTCTTCCCAATCGTTGCGGTATGCTTCCAGCGTCGGAGTGTCCGACCATGCCTGCATGCAGACCATGACCGGGATCGCCTGATCGACATACCCCCGCAGTTCGGGCAGCGTCAGGTTGCGGCGCGTTGCGACCGTCAGTCCCTCTTCCCGCGCCACGCGCACAATCTCGTCCGTACGGGCGTAATCCTCCGCATGCAGCTTTGCCGCCAGCCGGTCTTCCCGGTATTCAATGCCGTAATAGTAGAGGATCGACTGCAGCGTCGCCACCCCGCAGGTGTGGTCAGTCGCCTGACGCAGCAGGGGCAGGCGGATCAGGTTGGGCACATCGGCCAGGCGAGTGCCAGTGCCGGTCGTCGCACACCCCGCCAGCAACAGTATCAACAACAACCAGCATATCCGCATGTACTGCATCCGCCCCTCACCTGCCGCTGCGCGGCTTCCTCTCCCGTCTGGAGAGGAGAAACACCATTGACCAGCCGCTCCAGCAGCCACCCTTTTATTGTCGCAGCGTCGTCGCGCTCAGCGCGCCGCCGTAGTGCCGGCCTGCCAGCCCGTGGCAAACGCCACGCGTCATTTTCAGTGCCGCAGCGTCGTCGCGCTCAGCGCGCCGCCGCGGTGCCGGCCTGCCAGCCCGTGGCAAACGCCACGCGTCATTTTCAGTGCCGCAGCGTCGTCGCGCTCAGCGCGCCGCCGCGGTGCCGGCCTGCCAGCCCGTGGCAAACGCGAGGTGCAGGTTATGGCCGCCGCTGATGCCGACGATATCGAGGAGTTCTCCTGCCACATACAGACCCGGCATCACCCGCGACGCCAGCGTATCGGGTTCAAGCTCGCCGGTCGCCACCCCGCCCGCCGTCACCTTGGCCGCCCGCCAGTCCTCATCCAATCCATCGATCGTCAATCGCGTGGCCGTCAGCGCCTGCACCAGGCCCGACTTCTGGCCATCCGTCAGATCACGCCAGCATTTCCGCCCGGCATCCCCCGCCATCGCTGCCAGCGCCGCCGCCAGTGCGCGCGGCAGATGCCCGGCCAGCACCGTCGCCAGCGGCAGGGTCGTCGCCGCCAGCAATGCCGCCACATCGTCTTGCGTGTCGTGCGGCATGAAGTTGAGCAGCAGTTCATGCGCGGCGCCCGGCTGCCATGCCACCGACAGGTTCATGATAACCGGCCCCGACAGGCCGCGATCAACAACCAGCAATTCATCGGTCAGGGTCATCAGCTCCCGAGCGTCAGCAAGCAGCGTCGCGCGCACGATCGCCTTCTGGCCCGTCGCCGGACGCCAGGCGTGCGGCACCTTCATGCGCATGGGTACCAGCACCGGGCGCGGTTCCGCCACTGTGTGGCCAAGACCGCGCAGCCACCCGTACCCATCGTCCGTCGCTCCGTATTGCGGGCCCGCCGGCCCGCCGGCCGTCAGCAGCAGGCGCGGCGCGCAATATTCCGTGCGGTCCTGCGTCGTAACGACGAACCCGGCCGCCGCGCGGGCGATACCGACCACCGGGCAATTGGTCACAATGGTCACGCCGGCCGCCGTCAGTTGCGCTGTCAGCAGTTCCGTCACGCTATCCGCTCGCCGACTGCGCGGGTAGAGCCGCCCCTCTTCTTCATCGCAGGCCAGCCCGAGCTGCGCCAGCAGTTCGACCAGTTTCGCGGTCGGCCAGCGCGCCACGAACTGTTCGATGAAGGCACGGTCGCCGCAATATGCCTCCGTGCAGATTGGATTATGGGAAAGGTTGCAGCGGCCGTTGCCGGTCACCAGCAGCTTGCGTCCGAGCTGGTTGTTCCTTTCGAGCAGCGTCACCCGCGCGCCCGCCCGCGCCGCCGCCAGCGCGGCCAGCATCCCCGCCGCGCCCCCGCCAACAACCAGCAATGTGGGTTGAGTGTCCGTCACTGGCATTCAGAATCTCGGCGGCAGGCCGGCCTGCTTACAGATCTGGTTGGCCGTTATGCGGTCAAGCGTTTTATGCCGTTTGACCGGGATTGTTTTTTGACCATCGGAATAGATCGAATGACTGCCGCCCTCGCGCAAGAGCACAAACCCATGCATCGTCAAATGTCGTATCAGTTCGCGCCGGCTAACCGACACGACGCACCTGAACCGGCATCGATTCAATCAGGCAGCCGGCAGGCGGGATTTCTCGTTTCTGCTGCCGATAGGCGGCAACCATTTCCCGCAGTGCGTCCTGCACCATTTCCCGGCACTCGTCGAGCGTTTTGCCTTCGGAAATGACTTCCGGCCACTCAACCAGCTGGCCCATGTATCCTGATGCCGTCTTCGTGTAGCGTGCGGTATAATTGAGTATCATGTTTGCCTCCCTGCGTATTGTACCACGTTCAGGCACTGACCACGAGTACCGGGAAATCGTTGACCGTCAGTTTCAGGATGGCTTCCGGCCCGAGATCGGGGAAGGCCACCGGCTCCCACGCGGTCACGCAATCGGCATACAGCGCCCCCAAACCGCCCAGCGCCGACAGGTAGACGCACCGCTTCTTCTTGAACAGCGCCTGCACCGCGGGCGAGCGCTTGCCCTTGCCGATGCAGACCCGATGGCCGGCCGCAACCAGCGCGGGCATGAACGGGTCCATGCGCGACGCGGTGGTCGGCCCGCAAGCGCCGAATCTCCCCTTGCGCGGCGCCGATGGTCCGCAGTAGTAGAGGACGCTGCGCCGCAGATCGAGCGGCAGCCGCCGCCCAGCCGTCAGCAGTTCCGCCAGCCGCTTATGCGCCTGATCGCGAGCGGTAAACAATTCGCCCGTAAGCAGCAGCCATTCGCCCGGTTTGACCGTTGCCGTCCCGGCCAGCAGATCGGCAATCGCCATCCGGCGCGGCGTCCTGCGAGTCATAGCGTCACGCTCGCCCGCCGCGTGGCGTGGCAGTTGATATTGACGGCGACGGGGAGCGACGCGATATGACACGGTTCCGCCATAATCTGCACCGCCAGCGCCGTGGTGCGCCCGCCAAAACCGAGCGGGCCGATCTTCAGGTCGTTCAGCATCGACAGCAGCCGCGCTTCCTCCGCCCGCAGCACCGCGTCAGCGTTGCGCCGGGTCAGCGGCCGGAAGAGCGCGCGCTTGGCGAGATGCGCGCAACGGTCGAAGCTCCCGCCCACGCCAACCCCAACCACCAGCGGCGGGCAGGCGTCGCCACCCGCCGCACGGACCGTTTCAACGACAAATTCGCGGATGCCCGGCCACCCCGCCGTCGGGAGCAGCATGCCGAGTCGCGACTTGTTCTCCGCACCGCCCCCCTTGGGCAGGACGGTCACCGTCACCCGGTCTCCCGGCACCGTTTCATGCAGCATGAGCGGCGGCGTATTGTCGCCCGAATTGCGCCGGGTATCGCCCGGCCGCGCCACCACCGACGCGCGCAGCGCCGCCTGCTTCGTCGCCCGGGCAGTCCCCTGCGCCACCGCCCGCGCCAAATCGCCACGGATACGAACATCTGCGCCCTGCTCGATCAGCACCACCTGCAGTCCCGTATCCTGGCAGAGCGGGATGCCGCCGGTCCGGGCGCAATCCGCGTTGGCCAGAATGCGTTCGAGCACCGTGCGCGCCACTGGTTCGCGCTCGCTGCCCAACGCCCGTTTGAGCGCCAGCACCACATCAGCCGGCAACTCCGTCGCCGCGCGCACCGCCGCTTCCGTTACGGCAGCCGCCACCCGTGCGGCGCTGAGCGTGCGCATCGCGCTTACAGCCGCTCCACAATGGCGCGGGCGAACCCGCTGCACGACACTTCCTTCGCGCCCTCGGTCTGCCGCGCCAGGTCGTAGGTCACAATGCGGTCGCCGATGGCGCGGGTCAGCCCCGCAACCGCCAGGTCGGCCGCTTCCTGCCAGCCCATGAACTCCAGCATCATCACCGCCGAGAGGATGAGCGAGCCGGGGTTGACCTTGTCCAGTCCCGCGTACTTGGGCGCGCTGCCGTGCGTCGCTTCGAACACGCCGATACCGTCGCCGATATTGGCGCCGAGCGCCATACCCAGCCCGCCGACCTGCGCCGCCGCCGCATCGGAGATGTAATCGCCGTTCAGGTTGGGCGTCGCCAACACGCTGTACTCATCCGGCCGCAGCAAGAGCTGCTGGAACATCGAGTCAACGATGCTATCCTTGACGATGCATTCGCTGCTGCCGTT
>CAZFBR010000026.1:0-22612 GCA_964517215.1 uncultured bacterium | reverse complement strand
CGGCGCTTGTCAACTGCAGGCCCGACTGCACCTCACACCCCCACTACCACCTCCTCTTCGACGATCATGTACTGCTTGATGTAGGCCGCGAAGGAAAAACTCTTGCACTCCCGCGCCTCCTCGTCGAAGAACGTCAGCTCGCGAATATCCGTGCGCGGCATCACCATGACCCCGGAAAAGACGCCGGTATTGCCAAACGTCAGCGGGCGCACCCCGATATACCGGGCGGGATTCTTGCCCATCGTCTCCTTGAGCAGCAGATAGCCGTCGAACGAATGGCCGCCGCGCAGCGTGATCGTCACCAGCGGGGAGATATCGAGCACGCGCGTCACCACGCCGGTATCCGTCACCGTCGTTGCCACGGCCGACGGTTCGAGCAGATGCACGAACCGCATCTGCTGCGAGCCGATCCCCGCGGCAAATTTCTTTTTCATTTCCGACAGAGCGATGCCGTCTTCGCGCTTGACGTCGGCCAGCAGATCGCGCAGCAGCTTTTTCTGCGCCGCATTGACGTCCGACCAGGTTGCGTCGCTCTCCAGTTCCAGCGCCTTCACCAGCGACGTCTGCATGCGCTTGTACTCTTCGAAGCTCATCTTCTTCCGCGTCCGCTCCGGAATGGCGTTGTACTGGTCCCGCACTTTCGCCAGCACCGGCTCATCCTGCAGGTCCTCGCTGTACTGCGGCATGTCCTCAAGGGTCTCCAGCAGGTTGCTTTCCTCGAGCTTGTTGGTGTTCTCGGTCCAGTCGCGCTTCTTCAGCTGGTCCTGCAGCTTCTGGCGCTCCGCGTCAAGCCGCGCCTGCACATCACCCCCGCGCTTCTTGCCGGTCGCTTCCATGTCGTCAAAAACCGCCGTCTGCAGCGCCTGGTTGAGCTTGATGAAGTCGCGGCGCGTAATGCCGTTCTGCTGGATGTCCGGCAGCTGGTCGTACAGCGTGCCGTAGTAGTCGCTGGCGCTTTTCTTTCCCGTCGATGAACCAGCGTCATCCGCCGGTTCCCCCTCCGCCGGCGCGGCCGCCGGCGCAGCGGCGCCGTCACCTGCGGCTTCCTCAGCGAAAACCACATGCCCGCCCTGCCACGCCGCCGTGGCCATGATCGCCATCAAGGTTGCCAGAATGAATTTTCGTATCATGTTCTTCATACCCGCCCCCACACCGGTCCAGACCCGGCACCCATATTGATTATACCACTTTTCCCCAAAAAAGCAACTCAGGCGGCAACCGGCAACGGCGGGACGGGGATCGCCAGGGCCGCCGCCACCGCGCGCAGCAGTTCCAGTTCTTCCGGACAGATCCGATCGTCCGCCACCGCCGTGGCTGCCAGCGCGGCGAGCAGGGTCTGGCGAGCGCCGGGCGCGATCAACAGCAACCGGTCCAGTGCCGCATCCACCTGGGTCACCCCGCACGCCGACGGCGCCAGCAGCACCCCGCGCACATTGGCGACCCGCAGCACCTGCATCCCCGCCGCGAACGCCTGCCCCGCCTGTTCCGCATCCGCGCTCCCCGCCCGGGCCAGGGCCGAAAGCACCACCACCACGTCCTGCGCCACCGGGGCCAGCGACAGGTATTTCACCCCGGGCCGGCCGGCCGGTGCAAAATGCGCATCGAGCCGCTGCCGGACCACCCGCAGCAGCGCATACTCGAACACCGTCACGCCGCCGTCCCACAGTGCCAGCCGTTCCGCCAACGGCTTGAACGCCGCATACTGCTCTGCGGAAAGGTCGCGCAGCGTCGCGACCGCCAGTTCCGCCAGCGGCAGCCGCAGCTGCGGGCCGGCCGCCGTCAGTCGCGGCAGCAGCGCGCGCGCCTCGGCGGCCAGCGGCGCATGCTGTTCCGTCAGCCAGGCCAGCTGCTGCTCGCGCACCGTCGCGTCGCGGTCAAGCAGCAGGCCAAAGACCACCGCCAGCGCCCCGAACGGCTCGCGCACCGTCTGCCGCAATTCGTCCGGCAGCCGCTGCAGCAGCGCGGCAGCATACGCGATATGCTCTTCGTCGAGGCGCCCGGCGCTGGCCGTCACCGCAGCCGCCGCCCCGCCCCCGGCAAAGCCAGCCGCCCCCGCCGCCGCACCGGCAACCGCCGCTCCCGCCGCCGTTGGCGGCAGCTCCGCCAGCGGCACGCCGCGGATCCGGCTGATGCGTTCCGGCAGCGGCGGATGCGTCGCCATGAGCCCGAAAAACGCCGCCTTGACCCCCTGCCCGAAAAAGAGATGGCTGGCCTCCGCCGCCTGCGGCGCCGCGAGCAGCGCAGTGGCGCGGGCGATTTTTTCGAGCGCGCCCGCGATCCCGCCCGGATTGCGGGTGAACTGCACCGCCGACGCGTCGGCGAGGAATTCGCGCTGGCGCGAGACGGCGGCCTTGATCAGGTTGCCGAAAAAGACCCCGATATAGCCGATAAGCCAGAGCAGCAGGCCAAAGAGGATGATCGCCGCCCCGGCGTCCCCCTTGCGCCGGCCCGACGGCCGCGAATGCCGCATGCTGCGCACGAGCAGCTCGCCGATCAGGCCGATCACCAGGATGCCGTGCAGCACGCCCATGAGCCGGATATTCAGCGTCATGTCGCTGTTGAGGATGTGGCTGAACTCGTGGGCGACCACCCCCTGCAGTTCGTCGCGGGTGAGCGCATTCAGGCAGCCGCGCGTCACCGCCACCACCGCATTGTCCGGCCTGGTCCCCGCGGCGAAGGCGTTGATCCCCGCCTCGTCGTTGAGCACATAAATCCCCGGCCGCGGCAGCCCGGCCGCAATGCTCATTTCCTCGACGACATTGACCAGCATCTGCTCGCCGCGGTCGGCCCCGGCGCCCGTCACCTTGCGCCCGCCCAGCATCGCCGCCACTGCGGCCCCGCCGCCGGACAGGGTGATGATCCGGTAGGTGCTCCCCGCCGCGACGATCAGCACCGTCACCAGGGTCACCGCGAGGAAGACGTCCGGTTCCCAGACCAGATCGCCCCCGAGCGCCAGCAGCGCCGCAACATACACCGCACTGATGATCGCCGCCACCGCCGCGACAAACAGCACCACCAGCAGCCCCGTGCGCCGCCGCGCGCGGTCCTGCTGCTCGAAGAAATTCATCATAGCGCCGCCACCTGCGGCACGGCGCGCTGCGCCTCGTCGTCGATAACGAACAGCGCCGCCGGCACGAATCCCAGCGGGCGCGCCACCAGCACCCCGGGCACGGTCTGGCAGGCGGTATTGTAGACGGTGACCGCGTCGTTGTAGGCCTGCCGGGCGAATCCCACCCGGTTCTCCGCCGACGCCAGTTCCTCCATCAGCCGCAGTGTCGTCGCGTTCGCCTTGAGGTCGGGATACTTCTCCACACTCACCGCCAGCCGGCCGAGCGCGCCGGTCAGCGCCCCCTCCGCGCCCGACAATTCCCGCATGACCGCCGTCCCCCCCGGCGCCGCCGCCGCCGCCGCCGCCGCCGCGGTCGCGCGCGCGCGCGCCGCGGTCACCGCGGTCAGCGTTTCGCGCTCGTACTGCAGGTATTCGCGCACCGTGGTGACCAGGTTCGGAATCAGGTCATGCCGCCGCTTGAGCTGGACGTCGATCTGCGCAAAGGCGTTTTCGTAGCGGTTGCGCGTCGTCACCAGCCGGTTGTAGAGCAGTCCCAGCGCCAGCAGCAGCAGCACCGCCGCCGCCGTCACCGTCACCAGCGCACTGCCGATCACACTCATGTCGTTCTCCTTTGCGGCTGCCAGGCCAGTCCGGCCAGCAGCAGGCAGCCGCCCAGCCAAAGCCCGGCCAGCCGCGGATACTGCACCCAGACAACATCATTCCCCCGGGTCAGCAGATGCCGCCAGTGCCACACCACCGGGCTGTTGGCGGCGGTGAAGATCGTATCGATCCGCTAATAGTCCGTCGCCAGATAGTCGTTGTAATTGACCGCGACCCCCGCGAAATTGACCAGCAGCCCGCAGAGGCCGAAGGCCAGGAGCAGGCGCGCGCGGTGCGGGATGCTGCCGTCATGCCACCACGCCAGCGGCAGCATGAGCAGCGGCAGGAGCGGCACCAGGCGGCGCGGCCCCCAGCACCAGCCGCCCATCCACGCATACCATTTCGCGTGCAGCAGCGTATAGGCGACACAGGTCCAGAACAGCGACCAGGCCAGGGTTGGGCGGGCGCGGCGCAGCTGCAGCCAGGCGGCGGGGAACAGCACCAGCACCGGCGCGTAAATGAACAGCGACTTGCCGGGACTGAACAGCAGCCCCCCCAGCCCCATGCCGAGCGGTGTGGAAAACTGTTCATCGGAATCGCCGAACCCCGTCATCAGCGGCGCCCCGTACCGGGCATAATTGAATGCCATTGCCAGCAGCGCCGCCGGCAGCAGGCCCGTCAGATAGCGTGCCCGCTCGACCCGGCCGGCGACCGGATAGGCAGCCAGCCACACCGCGGCAATCAGGGCCAGGTCGTGCCGCACCAGCACCGCCGCACCGAGGACCAGCCCCGCACGCAGATGCCGGCCGCGCAGCGCCTGGTCAAGCGCCCCGAGCAGCAGCAGCGCACAGAGCGGTTCGGGAAAATCATGCTTGGCATAGGCCCAAAGCGGCGTGGTGAAGACCAGCAGCAGCGTCAGCTTCCGCCGCACCTGCCCGGCAACCCCCAATCCGTCCAGCACCCGCCCGAACCAGAACGCGATCAGGGTCACGACCAGGGTATTGAACAGGGCGACCGCAACCTCCTCCGCACCCGCCAGCCGGCCCGCCACGGCAAACGGCAGGAGCAGCACCGACTGGCCGATCCCGAACTTGCTGTAGAGCCGCCCCTCGTGCCAGTGCCCGAAATCCTGCAGCGCGGCGGCAAGCACCGGCCCCCGGCCCGCGAGCAGGTTATGCGCCACCTGCCAGAGCGCCAGCCCGTCGGCGCTGTAGACATGCCCCGACGCCCCCAGCAGCAGGATCGCCCCGATCAGCAGCGCCAGCCGCCCCGCCGTCACGACCGCAGCTCCGCATACAGCGCCAGCAGCCGGGCATGCATGGCGGGGAGCGCGAACTCGCCGGCATACTTCGCCTGCGCCGCATCGGCCCGCGCCTGCCGCGCCGCCGGATCGCGCGGCCAGTCCAGCACCGCCCGGAGGCGCGCCGCCAGCGCGGCCCCGTCGTCAACCGGCACCAGCGCGCCGTTGTCCCCGTCGATGATATCGCGCACGCCGCCGGTATCGGTCACCACCGCCGGTGTGCCCGCGGCCACCGCCTCGACCGCCGCGCGCGGCAGCCCTTCCCAGCGCGAGGTCAGCACCAGCGCATCCGCCGCCGCGACCAGGTCGGGGATGTCCTGCCGCCAGCCGGGCAGGCGGAACCGGTCACCCAGTCCCGCCGCCGCGCGTTCGACCTGCGGCCGCAGGTCGCCGTCGCCGGCCAGCAGAAACAGCGCGTCGGGCATCGCCCGCGCCAGGGCGACGAAGGCCAGCGGGTTCTTCTGCGGCTTGAGGCAGGCGGTCATCAGCACCAGCGCCTGACCGTCGGGCACGCCCAGCGCGGCGCGCGTCGCCGCGCGCCGCGCGATGGCCGCCCGCGGCGCCGCCCAGTCGATCCCGCTGCGGATAATCCGGTAACAACCGGCCGTGCCGATGCCCCGGGCAAGGCCCGCGGCGCGGTCGGCGGCCGATACGCAGATCAGCGCGCGCGTGACGCGCGCGGCGCGGCGTTCGAGCATGACATACAGCTCCCGCCGCCAGGCGGGCTGCGCGTCGTTGAAACTCCAGCCGTGCACGGTGTGCACCGCCAGCGGCACGCCCGCCGCGGCCGCCGCTTCCCGGCCGAGGATGCCGGCTTTTGAGGAATGCGTATGCACCAGCTCGGGACGCAGCGCACGCAGGCGCGCGGTCAGCGCGCGCAGGGCACGCCAGTCGGCCGGCAGATTGAGCGGATGCACCAGTTCCGGCAGCGGGATGAAGGTCACCCCGGGCAGCGCTGCGGCCTCGCCGTCGAGCATGCCGCCCGCGCCCGCCAACAGGGTCACCGCATGGCCCGCCGCCGCCTGGGCGGCGCAGGAAAGCAGGGTATTGCGCTGCGCTCCGCCCAGTTCGAGCCGGGTAATCAGATGAGCAATGTGCATGCGCCGCTCCACGCGCTCGCGGGCCGCAGCGCTACTGCCAGAGGAAGGCGCCGGCGGGATCGATCACGCGCCAGGTCCCGAGAAACTCCACCACTGCCACGCCGCCGGCAAAATCGCGGGCGGCGGTGAACCGCGGCTGAATCACCACCCGTCCGGTCGCATCGATATAGCCGTACAGGTCGCCGATCTTCACCAGCGCCCGGCCGGCCGCGAACGGACCCGCCTGGTCGAATTGCGGATTGATCGCAAAATTGCCCGCCCGGTCGATAAACCCGCACCGGTCATTGACCTTGATGCGGGCCAGTCCTTCGTGAAACGCCGCGGCCTCGCCCTGCGGCAGGGTGAGCGCGGTATGCCCGGCAGTATCGACATATTCGGTGATATCGTCACGGATGACCCGGGCCAGCCCTTCGCTGAAATCATCCGCCACCCGGAACTGCGGCAGCAGCAGCTGCTGCCCGGCCGGGTCGATGTAGGTGTGGCGCCCGCCGATGCCGAGCGCCACGCTCCCCGTGCGCACCGCGGCATAGCCGTCGCAAAAATCGCCCGCCGCCTCATACCGCGGATTGACCTGAAAGGCGCCGCTGCGGTCGATGAAGCCCCAGCTCCCCGCCCGCAGCACCGCGGCATAGCCGCCGCTGAAATCGCGCGCGTCAAGGTATTGCGGATTGATCACGTACCGGCCGGTGCGGTCGATGTACCCGTAGCGCGAACCGACCTGCACCCGCGCCAGGCCGTCGCGGAACGGGCCGGCGGCGGCGAATTGCGGATTGACCGCATAGGCGCCGGCGGCGTCAATGTAGCCCCACACCCCGCCCACGCCCAGCGTGTTCGCCCCGATGCGGACTGCCGCCAGCCCCTCGCTGAACGCCAGCGCCTCGTCAAATTGCGGATTGACCGCCAGCCCGCCGTTCGTGCGGATGTAGCCCCAGCGCGTCTGCACCTTCGCCGCCGCCAGCCCCCCGCTGAAATCGCCAATCGCGGCGTAACGGCAGACCTGTCCGGGCGCGGTCGCAATGCGCACGTCGTTCCCCGGCAGCGCGCAGCCGGCGAGCAGCAGCGCCGCCGCCAGCGCGGCCGGCAGCAGTTTCAACGCTCGGTCACAGAACGCGAACCGCACATCGGGCAGACCGGATCGCTGTATTCCTCGATCTGGTCCTCGAGATGCAGATTGCCGTCCTCGTCTTCCATTTCGTCGTCGCTGCGTTTCGCCGGCTCGACGATTTTCCAGCGATACGAACAGTCGTCGCACGTGTAGGCGTGGGTCTCACCCGCCTGCTCCCCGCCGTCCTCGTCCTCATCATCCCATTCCAACTCCCGCAGATGGTCGCCCGGTAATGACATGCTTCCCGCTCCTTAGATTGTACTGCCGCCGTCCCCGCTGTTTATCTCATCAAACAGGCCCGACAACTCGGCCCGCAGTTCTTCCTGCTTCTTTTCGATTTTGTGCCGCGCCGCCGCCTTCTTCTCCGCCTGCGCGGAAATGCCCGCCGCCTTGACCTTTTCCAGGCCGCCGTCAAGCAGATAGTTGACCTTGTCCAGCTCGTTCTTGAGCAGGACCAGCATTTTCCCCTCGCCGCCCGTCTCTTCGGCCTTGCGGATCTGTTCATGCAGCCGGCCGCGTTTCAGCCAGAGCATTTCCCGCGTATCGAGATAGCCGTCCTCTTTCGCCTTCTTCTCGATGCTCTCCACCGCCTCGATATTCAGCGTTGGACGCTGCTGCTGGCGCGGCAGGCGGGTGGCGAGGGCGGGGGCCGAGCCAGTCCCGCCCGCCGTCATGCCGGCGCCGGGCACGCCCGCCGGTGCCGGGGTGTCGTCCGCCACCACCACTTTCACCGGGCGGCGGGCGGCAGGCGGGGGCGCGGCGGCCTCTTCGCGCAGCAGGCGCTCCGTCAGCGAAATCTTCCCGGCCGGCCGCGCCGGGCCGGCGGCAGCGGATGCCGGCGCGCGGTGTTGTGCCGCGGGCGGCTGCCGTTTCGCACCCGTGCCCGCCGCCGGGCCGGCGGCACTCCGCCGGGCCGTCAGCTGCTGGAACGATCCGCCGTCGAGCTGCCCGTTGACTTTGTTCAGTTCCGTGGCGAGCAACGCCAGCATTTTTTCACTGCCCGCCGTCTCCTCCAGCTTGCGGATCTGCTCCTGCAGCCGGCCGCGCTTCTGCCAGAGCTGTTCCCGCGCGTTCGGCTCGTCCGCCGCCGGTGCGGCCGGTTCCGCCGCCGGCGACCCGGTAACAGCGGGCTCCGCCGCCGGCGCGGTGACACCGGTCGCGGCAATGCCCAGGCGGGCCAGCATATCCTGGAACGCCCGCCGGGCGGCGAGCAGCGCCTGCACCTCGCGGCTCCCCGCGCCGGTGGCGGCGATCTCCCGCATGATCTCCCGGTCGATCAGCGCCAGTTTCAGCCGCGCCACTTCACCGACAAATTCGAGCGGATCGTCGCTGGTCAGTTCAAGGTCGATAACGCCGGAAACGTCCGCCATGACGGTTGGCCGGTCAGAAACGCCCGCCAAGAATGCGCGGCAGCAGGATGAACATCGCCGACAGCGAGAAGATGAAGAGCGTCAGGCAGGCGGAAAGAATGATGGTCAGCGGCACTTCAAAGTAGTTAATGATGGCGCCGGCAATCTTCACCACGTTTTCGCCGAACGTCTTGCGCAGCAGGTTGAGGTTCTTCTTGCCCAGTCCGGTTACCAGCCAGAAGGTGGAAAGGAAAATGATGATCGGCACGACAATGGCCAGAAACACCGTCGTCGTCTGCTCAAGCACCACCCCCACCACCATGGCGAGCACCAGCGCCACACACAGGGTCACCGTCAGTACCGTTTGCATCGCATGCCACCTCGCAGCCCGTTGAGGGCGGACAGGATCGGGACCGGACAGCACCGGCGCCGCACTGCTAATAATATAGCACAACCGGCAAACCATTTCAATACCAATTTTCCGGGCGCAACTTCATTTTTTCCAGCCAATAAGCTATCCTACCCGCATGCGCACGCGGATCGCTCTCATTTTCGCCGGTATTGTCGCCGTCACCTGGGGTCTTGCTGCGGCCTGGCTGGCCGGGTATGGCTGCGCCTGGACGCCTGACAGCCACGAATACTTCAATCTCGCCCGCAACCTGGCCGAGGGCAGCGGTTACGTTCTCGATATCAAATTCCATTATTTCCGCGACTTCCCTGTCCGCCATGCGGGCTGGGGCGAGCGCCCGCCGCTCTATCCGCTGCTCCTCGCCGGACTGATGACGGCGGCCGGCAGCGGACCGGCGCTGTTCGCTGCCAATCTCCTGTTCGCGGCGCTCGCTGCCGGGTGCGCCTTCCTCGTCTGCCGGCGGCTGGGCGTCCCGCTGCTCCCCGCCGCGCTGGGCGGGCTGCTGGTGGCCGCCAATCCGTGGATCTTTGATATTTCACTCGGCCTGCACAGTGAACCGCCGCTCCTGCTCCTTACCTACCTGTTCGTTCTGCTGCTGCCCGCGGCCGATGACCGGCCGTGGCGCTGGGCGCGCGCCGGGCTGGTCGCCGGGCTGGCCGGCCTGCTGCGCGGCAACGGGCTGCTGCTGCTGGCCAGCGGCATCCTGTATCTGCTCCTGCGCCGCCCGCGCGGGCTGGCGCTGCGCCTCACTGCCTGCCTCGCACCGTATCTCCTGCTCGCGGCGGTTGTCCCGGTCAACGCCTGGCTGGCGCACGGCGAACCGTGGTACGACATCCACGCCTCGCATTACTGCCTGCCCGCGTATGACCTTGCCATCTGGCAGGGATTCGAGTATCCGTATCCGACTGCGACCGGCTTCATCTGCAGCAATCCGGGGCTGATCGTCCGCAACTGCGCGGAGAATCTGCTGCGCTACAGCTATGATTTCTGCCTGCCGTGGCTGTTCATGTTCTTTCTCCCGCTGCTGGTGGGCGTCAATTGGCGCGGACCCGGCGCCCGCCATTGCTTCGTGCTCGTGCTCGCCGCCGGGCTCAATCTCCTGCTGGTTGCCTCGTTCTGGTCGCACCCGCCCACCGCCCGTTTTCTCATTCCGCTGCTGGCGCAGCTCATCCCGGTCGCCCTGCGAGCGCTGGCGCCCGACGGGCTGTTTTTCCGCGCACTCCCCCCCGCCCGCCGGCTTCGCCTGCGCCGCCTGCTGACCGGGTATTGTGCGCTGGTCCTCGCCGCCTTTGTCTGGCAGGATGTGCGGCAGGGCGAACCGCACCGCGGCCGCGCCCGGCGCGGGCCGCATGCCCCGGCGGTTTATGCCGACACGCTCCGGATGCTGCCGGCAGATGCCGTCGTCGCCGCCACCGACCCGTGGGTGGTCGCCAACGTTGCCCGCGTGCCTTCCGCGATCATCCCCGAATTCACCGATCAGGCCCAATGCGAACGCTGGCTGGCACGCTACCGGTTTTCGCATCTCGTGCTCGACCGCCTCTACACGCCGTACGGCCGCGCCTTTATTGAGCGCCGGCTGCCGGAACTCATTGCCGGCGGCCGCCTGACCGTACGCAATGATGATGGCCGGCTGCTGGTCCTCGCCGTCACTCCTCCTCCGGCCGCACCGTAGGATAATTCGTGTCAACCGTTTCCCGCTGCCGCGCGTCTCATCGCCATGGTTGACGAGCACGACCTGATCGCCGCCGCCAGGCGCGGCGACCATACCGCGCAGGCGGAACTGATCGAACGTCATCAGCGGCGGGTCTTTCGCCTGGCGCTGCAGGTCTGCGGCAATGCACACGACGCGGAGGATATTGCCCAGGACGCGCTGGTCAAAGCGCTGACCGGGCTGGCCGATTTCCGCGGCGACGCCAAGTTCAGCACCTGGCTGTACCGCATCACCTATACCACCGCGCTGACGTTCGTCCAGCGCCGCCGGGATACCGGCGACATCGACGGGCTGGAAGTCGCCGCGGCGAACGCAACCGATGAAAGCGCGCTCACCGGCGAGCTGGGCGCAGCCATCCGCGCCGCCATGGCCGAACTGTCGCCGCGGCAGCGCGAATGCTTCCGGCTGCAGTATTTTGAGGAACTGAAAATCAGCGAAATCGCCGCGGTTACCGGCATTGAACCGGGCAGCGTCAAGCAGCACCTGTTCCGCGGCGCCGCCACCTTGCGCCGCAAGCTGGCCCATTTTTCGGAGGTGCGCTCATGACCTGTCCAGACCACGATCAGCTTATCGGCTGCGCGCTCAACGACGGCCTGTCCGTCGCGGAACGCGACAGCGTCGCCCGCCACTGTGCGGCCTGCCCCGCCTGCAGCCGTGAAATCGCGGCACTGCGCGCGACCTTCGGACTCATCGCTTCGCGGGTCGACGACCTGCCGGCACCCGATCTGCGGGCGCGCGTGCTGGCGCGCCTCGCCGACCGCAGCCGCCCGGCGGCCGCGCCGCGCCGCTTCTGGGTCCCGGTCCTTGCCGCCGCCGGCCTGCTCTGCGCCCTCGCCGGCTATCACGCACTCACCCCGGCCGGGACCGTCCCGACCGGCACCCGCGTCGCCCAAGTGCCGCCGGCGGCAGTCGCGGTCGTCGCGCCGGTTGCCGCACCGGTTGACGATATTGCCCTTGCCGATGCGGAAGCGGCCGAGCTGTTCGACGACGACGAACTGGCCCTGTGGCGGGAAATGGATGCCGTGGCGGCCGGCTTGTATGACGACAATGAAACCTTCGCCGACGATTTCGATGAAGTATAGCGTCCGGCTGCTCCTGCCGCTCGTCCTGATCCTCAGCGGCTGTCAGTGCGGGCCGCGCACCGGTGACAGCGGCGCAGCACCTGAACCCGCGCCGGCGCAGCAGGCAGCTGCGGCGCGTGCCGATTCCATTGCCGCGCTGGCCGTAACCGCACCCGACACTGCCGCGCTCGATGCGGCCCTCGACCAGATGTTCGCCGAAGACGATGCCCAGCTGGACGAGTACGCGCAGGCCGAAGGCCGTTTCGCGGGCAACGACCGCGAATAAACTGTCAACCGGGCGCGGCCCGGGCGCGTCACAAGCACGTAACCAACGACAGCCGCCACCGGCGGCAGATAACACGGAGGCAATCATGAACAAGCTTGGCACTATGCTCGCAGCAGCGGCGTTGACCGTGGCCCTGGCCGTTCCCGCCCTGGCGGTGGCACCGGCCAAAACCGCCGCCACCCCGACGCTAACCAAGGCGCGCGCGCAGAATCAGCAGCGGCAGGACCGCCAGCAGCGGCAGGGCAATCAGCAGGCGCGGCAGAGCCGGCAGCACAATCAGGACACGGAGATCGCCACGCTCACCGACCAGGTGAAATCCCTGCAGCAGGAAGTAAAGCAGCTGGCGCGGAAATACCGCAACGCCGCCGAAGCCGACCGGCCGGCCATCAAGAGCGAATTGCGCGCCAAGCTGGAAGAGTTGTTCGACCTGCGCAGCCAGATCATGCAGAAGCGGCTCGACCGCATGACCCAGCGTCTCGAACAGCTCCGCGCCAAAAAGGCGGAACGCGACAACAACCGCACCACCCTGATCGACCGGCACCTCGAAAAGCTGATCAGCGCCGCCACCACCCGCGGCGAACGCCGGCGCAACCGCACCGACGCCGGCAGCCAGCAGTAACCTGCACGCACCCCGCGGGACGGCCGTTACGGCCGTCCCGCTTTTTTTGCGGGCGACATCATGCCCGCAGCGGCAAGGCAACATCCCGCCCCCCTGCCGTTTCCCCGGGGAGCGGGCGGAAACGGACGGCCCAAACGAAGCAGACGAATCAACTTCTTTAACAAATTCCCGGTTCAGTACCCAATACAACAGGAACTTCGGATCGTGTTCACGTGGTGCAATACGAGTTACTCCGATGAGCATACCCCGCTTTGATCGGATAACCACGCTTTCGCCAGATACGTCCTCAGTTTCCCGAACAGGAGCTCGTCAGGCGGAAAAATATAGCAGAACTTCGCTCGTTGCTGCTTCGCCGGGCATTAGTCGCCCCGTCCAAGACTCGATGTTTTCCAAACCGAAGTACTTCCATGCGCTATTGGCCACCTGTTTCTCGCGTTGCAATGAAACGCAGTTTTTGAGCCGCCTTATCGCCACCCCTCCGGCACCTGGCCCAGCCACTCGACACCGGAGTCCTTGTACTTCGGATATGGTTTCCAACAAGCGCTCATTGCCACGGACCTCCCGCCGGCCACGTTCGATTGAAATCGAAAGCGGCCGATTCCAAAACGGGCCAGACGAACATTCGGATAGCTTCGCCGACGGCGGCGAAATCACGCGGTGCACCGTCGAGGCTCGTTCTCTCAAGAAATGCCCGCCATTGTGTCACCTTCGCCGTGTCCTCGAAAAAGGCAGATGCGCAGGCGTCGGGCAATGTTTCGGGGAGCGGCGTCCCGCGGCGCTCGAACGTCGCGACGATAGCGCGAGAGATCGAGGAGCCGCGCGCGAACCGACGCCGCAATATTCCGATTATGGCGCGGGCTGTTCACGCGTAGATCGCCTCGAGGTATGGCCGCATGACCACGGCCACCCGACCCGCTTCGGCTGCAAGGCGGAGATCCTGCGGGCGGACGCGCTTCGATGCCACCGCGTCCTTCAACGCCTCAATCGCGACATCGATCCCCAGCTTCTTCCGATAGCGAAAGAGGTCAACGACAGTTCGAGCCGGCGATGTGATGCGAACCTCTACGCCCTGAATCGTGTGCATCTCGATCCCATACCGGAGCATGGCCGGAGAGAATCGAACCACGCGGACAGGAACATGAGGGATAACGGGCTTGCGTGACGCTCGACTGATCGCAATCCAGACAGCGCGAGGTGTCTGCGTGCCAATCCCATGAAAGCGAAGCGCCGTGAGAAGGCAGACAACCGCGCGCGGCGCGCGCGCACAGACAATCGCAAGGCTCTCGTTGGCGTCGGCACCGGCGGACGCCTTCGCCGCGCGATAGAGCCCGCGACCAATCCGTTCCACCTCGCCGCGTCGGAGAAACCCACGCAGCCGGTCGCGCGAGACACCTTGCTCCTCAAGGTTGCGCGGTCGAAAGATCACCGGCAGTTTCGGCGCAAGTGACTGAATGTTTTGCCGTTGTGTTTTCATGCCTTCCTCATATTGTTTACTTTTGTATACATTTGCATGCGTTTTGTGTCAAGTCGTTGGGGGGTTCATCATCCCCCAATGATCCTTCAGCTCGTGGTCTCACGGAGTCACGTCACGATCTCGATCTCAAGTGCCTTGATCTCGGCCTCAATCTCCTCCAAGGGGCGTGGCGACGTGTACTTGTAGAAATAGCGATTGAAATATATCTTGTATCTGCCTCCTGTTTGACCGGGGGTGTTTGGCCGCTGCGCCGGTATGCTATACTCCCGCTATGCAAACTGCCGGCAACACCATTTCCCTGTGCATGATCGTCAGGAACGAGGCGGCCTGCCTGCCCCGCTGCCTCGCGCAGGCCGGGCCGCTCGTGGACGGCATGTTCATCACCGATACCGGTTCCACCGATGCCACCATCGCCATCGCCCGCGCCGCCGGCGCCACGGTATCCTCCTGCGCGTGGGTGAACGATTTCAGTGACGCGCGCAACGCCTCGCTCGCGCCCGCCACCGGCGACTGGATTCTGGTGCTTGATGCCGATGAGGTGCTGACCATCCCGTCGCCCGCCGCCTGGCGCGCGTGGGTGGCTTCGCTCCCCGCTGATGTTGCCGGCGTCTATTTCGACCGCGTCAACCATGCCGAGCCGGGCGGCACGCTCGCCGCCTGGCCCGACGAGGTCTTGCGGTTCTTCCGCAACCGCCGCGGGTTTGCCTTTGCCCGCAGCATCCACGAAAGCGTCGATGATTCCATTATCGCCGCGGGCGGACGCATCGTCCGGGCGCCGTGGCCGATCGAGCATTACGGTTTTCTGCCGGGCGAAAACTACCTGGCCAAGAGCCGCCGCTACGAGGCCGCGCTCAACAAGCTGGCCAGCGCCACGCCGGCTGATTATATGCTGCAGGTGCTGCTCGCGGTGGAGTATGACAAACAGGAGCGGTACGACGACGAGGAGCAGGCGCTCACACGCGCGCTGGCACTCAGCCGGCCGCCGCACACCGCCGGGGTCGATTCGCGGCTGGGCTCGTTTTATGCCGTCCGGCGGCAGGATCCCGCCCGCGCCCGCGGCCATTTCCGCGCCGCCGCCGCGGCCGCCGAGCAGCTGCCGACACCGGTATTGCGCGGCGAGGTCTATCTCAACCTCAGCAAATGCGAGCTGGTGCTGGGCGATCATTCCGCCGCCTGGCAATGGCTCGAGCGCGCGCTGCCGCTGCTCCCCGCCGAGCCCGACCTGTACCGCCACGGCCTGCAGCTCTGCGCCGCGTCGGGCGATCCCCGCCGCGAAATCTATTTTTCCGTGAAACTGCTGGCGCTCGACGAGAATGCCGACCTGCGCTATGCGCTCGCCCTGCGCTATATTCGTGCCGGCAACGGCGCCATGGCGCGCCGGACCGCCGCCGCGATGCTGGCCGCATATCCCGGCGATCCCCGCGCCGCCGAACTGCTCGCCCGACTCAGCTGATCACGCGTTTCCCGGCACCAGCCACAAGCCGGTCCACTCGGTGACGAACACCGCGCCGTCGCGTGCGACCGCGGTGCCGGCAGCGTACATCGCCGCCGTGCGTTCCGCGCCGAAGAACATGCCGAGCAGCTCGTCCGCCTCCGCGCCATCCGCGAACCGGTAATCGGTGCGAACAACCGTGCGCCGGCAGCCGTGCTCCTCTTCCAGCATACGGTAATACTCCGCCAGCTTGTCGTCCGGCGGCTGCGGTTCGGCCAGCCCCGTGCCGAGCGTCTCGATGATGACCAGCGTCCCGCCGGGGCGCAGCACGCGCCGCGCTTCGCCGATGATGCCGGCCAGCACCGCCGCGCGCCGCGCCCACTGCCACTTCACCGCATGGCAGACACTCCAGCCGGCGGTAAGGCAGTCGACGCTCGCGGCGGCGAACGGCAGCGCGCCATGGTCCGCCGCCGCGAAATGCGCCTCCGATACCGCTGCCTGCGCCACGCGCAGCATCGGCACCGCGGCGTCGCAGCCGAACACCGCCCGCGCGGTCTCCCGCAGCAGCAGCGGCAGCCGCCCCGTCCCGGTGCCAAGATCGAGCACCGCCTTGCCGGACCAGTCCGCCAGCGACCGCAGCGCGCGCGGCAGGTTGCCCTGCCAGTCCTCGCGCAGGATCAGCCGGTGATAGGCGTCCGCCTGGTCGCGGTAGATTTTCTTCCGCTGGTCGGGGTGCATACCGGCGCTACGCGTCACCGAAGATGCGGGAGACCGGTTCCGCCCACGGGTCGATGATGTCCGCGCCGAGCGCATACACCGTCCAGCGCCCGTTCGCCTTGACCGCGACAAAGGTCCGCACCGGTCGCGACGCATCAACGACGCCGCGCGGGGTCAGCGCCAGCCAGGTCCCCACCGCACGCGCGCCGCGCACCTGCACGTTCTCGACGCGGAAATTGCCGTCATGGGCATACCCGCCGCGATACTGCTGCATCGCCGTCCGCGCCTTGCCCGTATCCGTCGTGCGGTCGTCAACCGACGCTGCCGCGACCGCCGGTACTGACGCGGTTGCCGCCTCCGGCACGGCGGGCGGCACCGCATGTGCTGCCGGGTCGGCAGTTCCCGCCACCGGCGCGGGCGCAGCTGCCGCCGGCGTCGTTGCGGCCGGCGGTAATGCCGGCACCGTCAGCGCAACCGTCGGCACCGGGACCGCAGCGGTATCTGCGGTCGCCGGCGGCGGCGCCACCGCCGCCGGCTGGCAGCCGCACACCGCCAGCACGACGGCCAGCCCCGCCAGCATGATGATCTTCATAATACCCGAATGGCAAACTGCGGGCAGGAACTGACACAATAGCCGCATTGGACGCATTGCTCCTGGTTGATATTTGCTTTGCCCTGCTGCTCGCTGATGGCCCGGCTGGCGCAGGCCGACCGGCAGGTCCCGCAGTTGTTGCACAGGAATTCCACCACGCGGAACTGCTTGTGCCATGCCGCCAGTTCCGGGAAGGTCGCGTCCGGCGGCAGGGTGCCGGCAAACCAGGCGAGATTGAATTCCAGTTCGGCCAGGGAGACCGTCCCCACCGCCAGCGACGCCACGCCCGGGATCCCGCGGCAGAAATCCATCGCCTCGCGATAGCGGTCGATCAGCCGCCCGCCCCCCAGCGCCTTCATCAGGTAGACGCCCTTGTCCGCCGCCACGCAGGCGTCGATTGCCAGCCGCATCTCCGCGAGCGTTCCCGCGAGAATGCCCAGCCCGGCGCAGTTGTAGAGCGGGAAGACCACATCGATTTCGGGATGGTCGGCGGCGGCGCGGATCACCGGCACGGCGTGTGAACTGATCCCCGCCGCGCGGATCTTCCCCTGCGCCCGGTTGTCGATCAGGCACTGCAGCGCCCCCGCCCGTTCCGCGAACACGGCAGCCGTCGCCCGCGCCGCGTGCAGGTGGACGATATCGAGGCAGTCAACCCCGAGCGCTACCAGAGCCTCGTCGATCGCCGCCTGCATCCCCGCATAGTCCCGCGCCAGCGACTTGGTGGCGATAACCGGCCTGGCCCCGGTCGCCGCGAGCGCGGCGCGCACGGCGGGATAGGTGCGGTAGAGCTGCGCGGTATCGATGAAGTTCACGCCCTGGTCCAGCGCATGCACAATCATCGCCGCACTGTCGGCGATGCTGACGTTCTTCTGCAGCGGTCCCATCGGCAGCGTGCCGAAACAGTATTCGCTGACGCTCATGCCGGTCCGGCCCAGCACCGCGTAACGCATGCTCATTTTCTCCTACGGCCTAACGGTCAGGTAGAAATAGTGGTTGGCCAGCGGCGCCGCCTGCGGCTCGACTGTCCGCCGGCAGATGAACGGCAGGCGGTATTCGCCCGGACGCAGCGCGGTGAAACTGAAATACCACAATCCCTGCCCGGGTTCGCCCGGCTCGTACCAGGTTTCGCGCAGCGCCACCGGGTCGCTGTCACCATGCACGAAATACCAGGCATAGGCCTGGTCGACGCTCGACGGCACCGTCACCACAAAGCGCTGTCCCGTCGCCACCGTCCCGCTGCGCTCGTGCGCGGTAAACAGCAGCAGCGCCGTTGCGCACCCCGCCCCCAGCAGCGCGCCAACCAGCATGATGAACCAGGCCGTTTTCTTCACCGAAACCCTCTCACCCGGCGTCCTGCGCCAGCCGCGACAGCGCGCAAACGCCTGCGCAAACCGCCGGTGCGGCGGAGAAGCCGTCTCTCCCGCTGCGGCCCATGTCAGCGGCGACCCTGGTCCACCGGTTTGGGCTGCAGGGCAACCGTCACCACCCCGGGCAACCCCCGCAGCGCCGCCACCGCTTCCGCGGTCGGGCGCAGCATGAACTCGCGCCCGGCGGCGATGCGGAACCGCTTGCCATGGTCGGCGCGGATCTCCAGCGCCACCGGCACCGGGCGGACACCCGCCGCCGCCGGGGCGGACGGCGCCAGGCGCAGCGCGGCCTGGATTGCCCGCAGCGCCTCCTGCGGCAGGCCGATGAGGTTAACTTCGACCAGGACGCTGCGCGTGTACTCCGCCGGCACGCGCGCCAGCGGCGTCGCCTGCAGCAGCATGAGCTGCGGGCGCTCGTTGCGGAACTGGCGCAGGCGCGCCTCAACCATCACCATTTCACTCGGGGCAAGCAGCTGCTTGTATGCGGCATAGGTTTCGCTGAACGCCACCATCTCCGCATAGCCCTGCAGCCCTTCGAGCGTAAACGAGGCGAACGGCTTCCCCTTCTTGTCCGCGCGAATCTCCACTTTCTCGATCATGCCGCCCAGCCGCACCGCCTGGTTCAGCATCCCCTCGTGCAGGTCGGCAATGCGGCAGGTGATGAACTGGCTGATCAGGGCCGCATGCTGCGCCAGCGGATGGCCGGAGACATAGATGCCCAGCGTCTCCTTCTCGCCTGTCAGCGTCTCGAACTCCGGCCAGTCCTCGACCTTCGGCCAGCTCACCTTCGCCGCCACCGGATCGTCGTCGAACAGGCCGAGCTGGCCCATCTCCCGGTCGCGGGCAATCCGGGCCGCGTCCGCCAGCGCATCATCGGAGGCGGCCAGCATGACCGCCCGCGACGGGCCCATGCCGTCCATGGCCCCGGCCTTGATCAGCACCTCGAGCGTGCGGCGGTTGACGTTCAGGTGGGCGGTCCGCCGGCAGAAGTCAAACAGGTCGGTAAACGGCCCGTCCTTTTCCCGTTCGGCAATAATCGCATCCACCAGGCCGGTCCCGACATTCTTGATCGCCGCCAGTCCGAAACGGATGGCCTGGTCCTCGAGGGTAAACGCCGCCCGCCCGCTGTTGATCGCCGGCGGCCTGACCGTCAGCCCCTGCTCGCGGCAGTCGGCGACATAGCCCGCGACCTTGGCCATGTCGTCGAGGTTCGCGCTCATCTGCGCCGCCATGAACGCGTGCGGATAATGCGCCTTGAACCACGCGGTCTGGTAGGTCAGCACGCCGTAGGCGACGCTGTGCGACTTGTTGAACCCGTATTCGGCGAATTTCTCAATGAGCAGGAAGAGCCGGTCCGCCAGTTCGCGCGCGTAATGGCGCTTGACCATGCTCCCGACAAACGCCGCCTGCTGCTCCGCCATCGCCTTGGCCGACTTCTTGGCCATGGCCCGGCGCAGCAGGTCGGCCTGGCCGAGCGTGTAGCCCGCCATGACCGCGGCGATCTGCATCACCTGCTCCTGATAAACAATGACCCCGTAGGTCTCTTCGAGGATCGGTTTCAGTTTCGGGTGCGGATAATCGACCGCCACCTCGCCGTGATGGCGGCGCATGAAGTCGTCCGCCATCCCGCTCTGCAGCGGACCCGGGCGCTGCAGGGCGATAAACGCGACGATATCCGCAAAGCAGTGCGGCTGCAGCTTGACCAGCATGGGCCGCACCCAGTCCGCCTCCAGCTGGAAAATGCCCGCACTCCGCCCGCTGCCGATGAGGTCGAACGTGGCCCGGTCGTCAAGCGGGATGTCGCGCAGTTCGGGAACCGCCACCCCCTGCTCGAGCAGCATGCGCCGGCATTCGCGCAGGATGGTCAGCGTCTTCAGTCCGAGGAAGTCCATCTTGAGCAGCCCCTGCTTCTCGATGGATTTCATGTCGAACTGCGTCATGCGCACGGCATCGTCGCCGTCGCCGGCCTGCATCAGCGGCGTCACTTCCTCGAGCGGTTCGCGCCCGATCACCACCGCCGAGGCATGCGTCGAGCTGTGCCGGCACAAACCCTCGAACCGCCGCGCGAACTCGATCAGCTTCCGCTCCTGCGGTTCGCCGCGATGCGCGATCTCCGCCAGCTCCGGCACCCGGCTGATCGCCTCGCCCATGGTGATCCCCAGCTCGTTGGGGATCAGCTTGGCGATTTCATTGATCCGCGCAACGGGGATGGCCAGCACCCGCCCCACATCGCGCAGCGCGGCCTTGGCCTTGAGGATGGAGAGTGTCCCGATCTGCGCCACCCGCTCCTGCCCGTAGCGTTCGACCACGTAGCGGATCACCTCGTCGCGGCGCCCGTCCTCGAAATCGGTGTCGATATCGGGCATGGTCACGCGTTCGGGATTGAGGAACCGCTCGAACAGCAGCTTGTGCGCCAGCGGATCGCAGTCGGTGATCCCCAGCAGGTAGGCGACGATGCTCCCCACCGCCGAGCCGCGGCCCGGCCCGACGACAATCCCCTGCTCCCGCGCATGGCGGATGAAATCCCAGACGATGAGGAAGTAATCGCCGAACCCGGTCTTCGCGATGATCGCCAGTTCGTGCGCCAGCTGCTCCCGGGCGGGCGCGGCATCCTGCGGATAGCGCTGCGCCAGGGCCGCCTCGCACAGCTGCCGGACATACGCCATGGCGTCGGGAACGCCCGCAGGGAGCGGAAATGCCGGCAGCTGCGTCCGGCCGCTGTCGAACCGCACCTGGCAGCGCTCCGCAATGTGCACGGTATTGGTCAGCGCCTCGGGGCAATGTCGGAACAGCTCCGCCATCTCCGCGCCGCTGCGCAGGTGGAAGTCGCCCGCAAACTGCAGGCGGTCCTCGTCGGTAAGCTGCTTGGCCATGCTGATGCACAGGCCCACCTGCTGCAGCTCCGCATCCTCGGCCCGCAGGTAATGCGCGTCGCCGGTCGCCACCACGGGAATGCCCGTGACGCGCGCCAGATCGAGCAGTTTGGCGTTGACCAGCTTCTGCTCATTCAGCCCGTTGTCCATCATTTCGAGATAGAAATTGCCCGAGCCGAAGATGTCCTGATAGTCGCGGGCAACCTGCTCCGCCTCGTCGTCCCGCCCCGCCAGCAGCAGCTGCGGGATTTCGCCGCCGAGGCAGGCGGAGAGCGCGATCAGGCCGCCGGAGAATTCGCGCAGCAGTTCCTTGTCCACCCGCGGCTTGTGGTAGAAGCCCTCCAGCCAGCCGCGCGACACCAGCTTGACCAGATGGCGGTAGCCCGCCACCGTCGCCGCCAGCAGCACCAGATGGTAGGCGGTCTCCTCGCCGCGCTTCGCCTGCTTGTCGAACCGGCTGGCCGGCGCGACATACATCTCGCAGCCGAGCACGGGATTCAGGCCGCGGTCGAGCGCCTTGTGGTAGAACGCCAGCGTGGCGTGCATGTTGCCGTGGTCGGTCAGGGCAACGGCGCGCATGCCCAGTTCCTGCACCCGGTCGAGCAGCGGGCATTCCTTGTCCGACAGCGACCCGACCCGGCAGAGTCCGTCGAGCATCGAATATTCCGAGTGGACATGCAGATGGACGAACTGGCTCATAGGCGGATACCTTACTACATTTGCCGGCAGGCGGCAAGGCGGTTGCCAGCCGCCCGTCCCGCCGCTGCGCACCCCCGCGGCGCGGGCTGCGACCCGGCCCGCAGCGGTCGCCAGTGCCCGGCGGCACCGGTCAATCCGCCGGCGTCCGCCGCGCACCGCCGCACCCGGATGCCGTGCCGCAATCGCACCCGGTCCGCCGCACGCTGCCAGCGAATAATCCGTTTGCCTTGCTGTGGCCGCCCGAACGGGCAGCGGTTACCGTGCCGGCGCGGCAGGGAGAGCAGCGACGGCCGACCAGACCTCGTCAACCGTGATTGCGGTCAGGCAGCGGTTGTCCGTGCAGGCCGCCACCCGCGTGCCGACCTGCGGGCAGGGCGAGCAGACGGCGCCCCGGTACCGGTACTGCGCGCCCGGCGTGTGCGGGGCGAACCGGCGCGGGTCGTCCGGCCCGAAGAGCGCCACCAGCGGCCGCCGGTACGCGGCGGCCAGATGGAGCGGGCCGCTGTCGCTGCCGACAAACGCCGCGGCGCCGGCCAGCAGCGCCGCCGTTGCCGGCCAGGTCAATTCCCCCGCCAGCGGACGCGCGCCACTGATACCGTCGGCAATGCGCCCGACCCGGTCGCGTTCCTCCGGCCCGCCGATCACCGCCACCGTCACCCCCGTCGCCGTCCAGCGCTGCAGGATTGCGCGCCAGCGTTCCTCCGGCCACCAGTTGGCGCGCACGCCGCCGCCCGGATGGCACACCGCATACGGCGCAGCACCCAGTCGTGCGCGCACCGCCGCCGCCAGTTCCGCTGCGGGCGGGGCCAGCACCGGCGCGGTGTCGGCAACCGTCACGGCAATGAGGGAAATAGCGTCGAAGATAGGGA
>CAZFBR010000025.1:0-22756 GCA_964517215.1 uncultured bacterium | reverse complement strand
CACATGGAACGGCACGCCCGAAGTGTTGCCCGTCGCCGCCAGCACGGCAACATACGCCAGTTCCTCGGTTTTCTTGTCCAAGGCGCTGGCAGCGTCGAGCGCCTTGGCCGCCTGCAGCCACGCCGCCGCCTGGGCGGGCGCTTCCTGCATGAATACTGCAAATGCCGCTGATACGCTCATCGTCTGCTCCTTGCACGGTTGATCGCGCGTTCCTGCGGGATACCCCGATGCCTGCCCGCATCTACCGGCATCGCGTGCGCGCGCATGCTACTTACCGCAACCGCCGGTAATTGTCAACACTGCATCGCTGCAGCCGCTCATCATCGCGTGCGTATGGTTTTCTCCTGTTTCCCCCTCTACCAAGGAGCGAGGATGACGCACTGCGTCGGCACCTGTTCCGTCGATCGCAGCGCACCGCAACCGTCTCCCGGCACCGGACACGTCAGTGGCCGCTGCAGACGGTGCGGTGAACACGCCACCGCTGCCGATTCCCTGATACATGTCACCGTCAGGACCTGCGTGCTGCAGATGTAGTCGCGACCGCATCACGTGCATCGTATCCGCACTTGCCCTGCTATTGCACTATCCGGACCGTAATAGGATTTGCGGGAATCATTTCCGTGTATCGGGCGGTATCTGACTGCGGATGGGGATACCAGTAGCCCATGATAATCGTCAGGCTGGTGATCCTCAGCGCTGCCAACTCTTGTGGCCAGCTGAGCACAGTGCGCACGGTTAGTGACTCGCCCGGCGGCAGCAGCCGTTCCCGCGTGGCGTCGTGGGCAATCTCAGCAATCGTGATTGAGTAGCTGCAAACACTGAGCTGCTCGCTTTCTTCCGTATCGTCAATGGCTATCACTTGTGCGGAGTGCAACGCCTGCCACGTGCTGCTATCCATCTCCGTATAGCTCCAGGTACACTTATAATGAAGGAAATCAGGGTTGACTATCAGCGGACTGTCAGAAACATTTGTCAGCACGCAACGGACTGGAATGTCCTTGCCTTGCGCAATTTCTCCGGTGAGCGGCTCGATTGTGTATGTGAGCGGCAATGTCGGGGCTGGTGCTGCCGTAGTGCAGGTTGAACACTGATCGGGCGTGTTACTGCCGCATGCTGAAAGCACGACCGGTGCCGCCAGCATCAGCCCAAACACGATAGTTTTCTGCACAAGCAGCATATAAGTTCCTTTCAGCATTACATTATCCGACAACGATCAGCACTCTGCGCTAAGCCGCACCAGCGGCGAAACACAGGGGCGCATAGTTCGCCGCCGTATCTGCTGATTTCATTGGTTCTGGATTAAGCTGGTCTGCGCCTTTAAGGCCATTTTCTTTTTCGTCCACCGATAGACAATCCAGAACACGATAAAATAGAATAAGCCAAGCCCTCCCGCAATGGCGGCCCCACCCCAAAGACTGAAAAAGGAATTTATTGTCGCGTTTTGCGGGTCATGCTGTTCGTAGAGCACGGCGATTTCACTGCCAACGCTACCGATCGGGGGATTGCTTGAAAATGACGCAGTCACTTCATGGGTCCTGCCGGAAGCGTCTTGAAAAGTAAATACAGGGGCATAAGTGAGCCCTCCCTTTTCTGTGTGGTTCTCAATGAATTTTACAATTGTTCCCGTTGCGGGAACTGATTTCTGTATGAATACCATTGTATTGATGGTAAAGCCGACACCAGTAGCGACGAGAATGGCAGACACCACCATCGTCACTCTTGAGAAGCTATTCCACGACTTGGCGGTCATTGGGAATAACTTTGTCGCGTTCACATCCGTGGTTGTTGCAGTAGCGAATATGTCCCGAATTTCCTGGCGGCGTAAAGAAGAAATAGTGTACAGCCCGACAACTGTTCCGAGCGGAAACAAAAGGCACGATAGGCCGGCGGTGGTAATGCAGAATTTCCAACGCTGCTTATTAGCAAGGAACCGCCAGGTCTTCAACTGCATGATGGCTAAGGCAAGGCCCAACATCATACCCGCCACTATTATCGCAAATATCCCAAACATATAATAATCAACGGATTGGGAATTGTGCGGATTCGGCTTGAAGAACCGGATAAGAGAAAATGCCAATAGGAATGTCATTATCGGGAGAAAAAGAAATGTCAGGCCGGCAAGCAGAAAATACACTTTGGATAAAATTGTCAACCCCTTGTTCCCCATTGCAATTCACCCCCTGACAAATGTTATTTACTATTCTGCACACGCCTGCAATACCATTGTATGCGACTATCTCTCATCATCACCACATCGCTAACGATTAGCGTGCAGCGGGTGCTGTCGTCTACGTCCGCTGCCGCACAAAGTTAACACGCCGTTCTAATGTCTTTCCATCAGAATTTATTTCTGAATATTCGTTGACATAGCGAGAGGCCGATAAAGGCACCAATGCATGTCATACTTACCATGAATGCAAACACCATCACTGTCCGTCCCAATAATGCATTCCTCATAATGGCAGCAATAAAAAACACTGTCGCGTACCATGTCGCAAAATGAAAGAACTGAATAGGGTCCCTTAATCTGAATGGGTTCAAATACCATGACGGTTTATACCAACGCTCGGCTGACATTGGGTTTACCGATTGTAGCGCCATGATTGAAATCATTGAAACGGGCCCCAAGAACAACCCAGCTAACGATGTGATAAGAACGCCCACCCACCAGGATATTTCCGGAATACTCGCATGAACTCCTTGTATAGCACCGATAATCATAAATACAACACGCACAAACAGCCATATCTTCTTCCCATATACAGCGGGAGAATCCTTCGGAACAGTGTTTGTCATGCTGTTATTTTGGCGCTTTTCTTGGCATGCACGACGTACACGATAAACCCCCAAGGCATCGCGTAAAGGGCAAGCCAAGGTAGCACTCGGCACAGCAAATGATCCGGCCGGCGCGTCAACAAAAACCCACCAATGATATATGCCAGCATAAACAGCACCGTCACGCCAGCCGGCACTGCCGCCATCAGCAATACATATTCTTTTCCGCCTTCCGCGACTTCCTGCAGCAACATCTGAACTCCGACAACAATAACGCCGAGACATACCAGCAAGTATATCGCCAGCCCCCAATACGCCCATCTTAGCTTTACCACACTATTCATATAAAACCTCCACGAATCTATTCACCCCGCTCATGATTTCTTCGTTTCGTGCTACGCGCTGCCACAGCGCCGCCGACAAGTGCCATAACAACCGCTATGATAATATTGTTCTGTATGATTCCTCTCATTATTACTGTTGCCATTGGTCCTTCAGGTCCGATGTACTGAATGTCGGTGATGTGTATACCCCAACATTTCACCCACCCATAACACATGTTGTTATAATCGTAAGCGAGTCCCGCCAGCAGTACGATTGCCAAACAGGTGGTAGCCACAACCCGCAGCTGTTTGCCAGCAATTTTCATCTGTCCGCCTTTTGTATCATCGTTAAAAGACTTACAATCAGCGCTCTGCGTCGAGCCGCGTCAGCGGCGAAGCGCAAAAGGGCGAAGTTATGTGGCCCTTCTTTCAATCTTCCAAGTAACTAACGCAAATCCGAACACCGCAGCAATAAGACCTATGGAAGTGACAATACTTCCAACATACCAGCTTAGCGATGGGCCCGAAGATGACAAGGTTCTGCCCATTTCGTCTACCGAACATGTCCCTAATGGAGAGAACAGCGATAGCAAAGACCCTATAGTCATGAGCGCCAACCCGGATGCAAGCACTTTGCTTCCTAGTGTCTTTTGCTTTGAACAAAACACAATACCAATGACCGTTAGAAATGGCATTGCCAACCACATCACAATCACTGAAATGAAATGGGCAATATCAACCACGTGCATCTCCTTATATCATTATATTTTCCACATAATAATGTTATTATATGGATACTTATATTTTCTATTATACCGCGGATTATTGAATAAGTCAATACGGGCATCTGTGAAGAAAGTGTAATTGCGTCGGCTCTGATAATGACCCTGATAAGCACATCGTAATACGCTTGCTATACGAAGGGAGGCGCAACTGCACCGCCGCCCACTCGTCTGCCGGTCAGCCCAAAGAGGGCAAAACAACCGGGCGCCGGCAGGGCGAATGGCGGCAACGCAGAGCGTCAGCGGACGTCGGCGGCGCTGACCTGGCCCTGGAAGAGCGCGGCCAGCGCCTGCGGGTGGCGGTTGAACCATTCGTTCTGCCAGTTCGCATAGAGCATGGCCACGGCAACCAGCACGGCCACCGCCAGTTCATGCCGCGCACGCCGGCGCACGATCAGCGTCAGCACATAGCATACAGCGACGGTCATGAAGATATGCCCCACCTGGGCGATCAGGTTCGGCCCGTCCCACCCGAAAAAGAACAGGCCAAGCGTGCCGTAGCGGAACATCAGCCCCGCCCCAACCGCCATCACCGGCAGCGAGCGGCAGAGATAGCCGAGCACGAACAGGAAAATGCTCGGCGCGCACGAATTCATCGCCAGCCAGCCGGCGACCCCGACGCGCGCCTGCGCAAGGAAATACATCGTCGACATGAACGCCATAACCAGATTCAGCGCCACCACCACCCACCCCGCCTTGTCCCAGCGCACCGGTCCGGCCGGCGTGACGGCATCGGCTTGCATTGTGCTCATCGCTCTTCTCCTTTGGCGGCGTTATGCCGCGTCAGCGTCAGCGGCTGCCGGATAATGGTCTTCAAGTTGGCCGGCGCCGCCTTGCGGATATCGCTCAGATAGATCTCGTGATGTTTCCCCCGGCGCCGCCCGCAGGCGTCGATATACTGATGCACCCGTTCGATCGTCGGGCCTTCTTCGCTGAACGGCCCGCGATGCATGATCTGCGCGCAGCGCCCCTCCGCGAACTGCTCCCAGCGCACCAGCGCGATAGCCGGGTCCTGCTTTTTCTGCGCCGCTGCGGCGCGTGCCGCCGTGAAATGGCTGCGGGTCACGCAGGGCGGCTGCATGATCATCATGGTCCATTGCCAGGCGGACTTGTCGGCAGTCGCAAACGCGGCCATATCGTCCGCCCACCAGAGCCCTTCCAGCGGCATGACCCCGAAGTCAATCGCCTCCGGCCCGCGCTTGATCATGAATCTGATGGTGTAGGCGACAGCGTAGAGCGCGCCCACGGCAGCGGCATACGCCGGCGCGCTGTTCGGATCGCCTTTCCCGTCGATCATCAGGAAGTTCATCGCCGGCACCTCGACCAGCGTCACGCTGCCGGCCGGCGCCTGATACAGCTGGCGGTACTGCCGCTTATAGTCCAGTTTATCCATGACCATTCTTCTCCTCTACCCGGCACCGCGTAGCGCCGTCCCGTGCGATTATTATAGCAAAGACCTCGACATCACAGGAACTGCGCTCGGGCAGCATAATCTGTGCTGTACGCGATGTTCGTATTCCCGCTCCCTCAGTGAGCGAGCCGGAACATGGTGTTGCCGCCCCTGTCTACACGCTGCTCACGGCCAGCAGCGGGCGCAGGCAGCGGCCGGTATGGCTCCGCTCCACCGCCGCCACCATCGCCGGCGTGCCCGCCGCCACCACCTCGCCGCCGCCGGCACCACCCTCCGGCCCGAGATCGATCACCCAGTCCGCCTGCGCGATCAGTTCGAGATTGTGCTCAATCACCAGCACGCTGTTCCCCGCGACGATGATCCGGCGCAGCACGGCGATCAGGTTTCGGATATCGGCAAAATGCAGGCCGCTGGTCGGTTCGTCGAGGATATAGACGGTGTGCCCGGCAGACGGGCGGCTGAGCTCGAAGGCCAGTTTCACCCGCTGCGCCTCGCCGCCCGACAAGGTCGTCGCACTCTGCCCGAGGCGCAGGTAGTCGAGCCCCACCTCGGCCATGACCCGCAGCCGGGCAGCCAGTTTCGGCACCGCCGCAAACAGCTGCAGCGCCGCTGCGATATCGAGATCAAGCACCTCGGCGATGTTCAGTCCGGCGTAGCGCACGGCCAGCGTCTCATCGTTGAAGCGGCGGCCGTGGCAGGCCGGGCATTCCACCCACACATCGGGCAGGAAATGCATCTCGATCCTTTTGCGACCGTCACCCGCGCAGGCGGGACAGCGTCCGTCGGCGCTGTTGAAACTGAAGCGTTTGGCGTCCCAGCCGCGCGAACGCGCCGCCTCCGTCGCGGCAAAGAGCGCGCGGATATCGTCGAACAGCCCGGTATAGGTCGCCGGATTCGAGCGCGGCGTGCGCCCGATCGGCGCCTGGGTGATATTGACCACCCGCGCCACCGCCGCCAGCCCGTCGAGCCCGGCATGCGGCCCCGGCTCGTCGGCGGCATGCTGCAGCCGGCGGGCCAGCGCCGGCGCCAGCGTATGCGCCACCAGGCTCGATTTCCCCGAACCCGACACCCCGGTCACGCAGGCGAACACCCCCAGCGGAAAGTCAACCGTCACCCGGCGCAGATTGTGCAGCGTCGCCTCGCGCAGGGTCAGCCATCCCGTTGGCCGGCGCGGCCCGCCCGGCAGCGACTCGGCCACGCGCCGGCGGCCCGCCAGATACGCGCCGGTGAGCGACTGCGGATCGCGCATGACCGCGTCCGGCGTCCCCGCCGCCATCAGCCGCCCGCCGCGCTCGCCGGCGCCCGGCCCGAGATCGAGCAGCCAGTCGGCCGCGCGCATTGTTGCGGCATCATGCTCCACCACCACCACGGTATTGCCCGCATCGCGCAGGCGGGCAAGGGCCGCGAGCATGCGCGCATGGTCGCGCGGATGCAGTCCGATGGACGGCTCGTCGAGGACATAGAGCAGATTGGTCAGTCCGCCGCCCAGCTGGCAGGCGAGGCGGATCCGCTGCGCCTCGCCGCCCGACAGCGTCGGGGCTGTGCGGTCGAGGGTCAGATAGGCGACCCCCACCTCGACCAGCGCCCGCAGCCGGCGGCGGATCTCGCGCAGCATATCCCCGCCGACGGCTCGTTCCTCCGTGGTCAGCCGCGCCGGCAGCTTTTCCACCCAGGCCAGCAGGTCCGCAACGGTCAGCGTCGCGATCTCGGGGTAGCGGCTGCCCGCCAGCGTCGTCATGCGCCCCTCCGCCGCCAGCCGCTCGCCATGGCAGGTGCGGCAGGGCAGCTCGCTCATGAACTGCAGGTAGAACTGCCGCGACCCTTCGCCCGCCGTCGAGCGGAATAGCCGCTCGATATTGGCAATGGCCCCGCTCACCGGCCGTTCCATCGTCCCCTTGCGCCCGCGGGCCATGACGAACCGGTAGGTCACCGCCTCGTCGCCCGTCCCGTGCAGCAGTTCATGCCGGAACTGCTCCGGCAGCGCCGACCACGGCTGTTCGAGGTCGACCCCGCGCGCGGCGGCCAGCGCAAAGACCTCGGTCTTCATCCAGTTCCCGGTCGGATGGGCCAGCTGCCGGCGCAGGTCGCCCCACCATGGCGAGGCGCCGTCGAGCAGCGAGCGGTCGGGCTCCGTGACGATCCGCGCGGGATCCGTCGTCAGCCGCCGGCCCAGCCCCTGGCAGTCGGGACACATCCCCTGCGGATGATTGAAACTGAACACCGACGAGGTCAGCATGAAGAACGGCCGGCGGCAATGGTAGCAGGCCTGCCGCACCGCCAGCAGCAGTTCCTCGCCGCTGACCGTCGCGCAGAGCGCCCCGTCCCCGTCCGCCAGCGCCGCCCGCACCGCCGCCGCCAGCGCCGGCCGGTCGACCGGCGCGCGAAACGCCGTCCCGGCGGCAGCGTCCCGGCCATGCGCGCGCACCCGCAGCGTGGTCCCGGCCGGCAGCGCCGCGAGCCGGGCAACGATCGCTTCCGGGGTCAGGGGCCGCACCGCGCGGCCGCAGGCGGGACAATGGCGCACCCCGAGCCGGGCAAAGAGCAGCCGCAGGTAATCATAGATCTCAGTCATCGTTCCGACCGTCGAGCGCGGGTTCCGCCCGATGGTTTTCTGCTCGATCGCCACCGCCGGCGGCAGGTTGGCAATCCCGTCGACCGCCGGGCGTTCGAACTGCTCGAACGCCTGCCGGCCCATCGTCGAAATGCTGTCCATGAACCGGCGCTGGCTCTCGGCATAAAGCGTATCGAACGCCAGCGACGACTTGCCGCTCCCCGACACCCCGGTAATCACCGTCAGTGCGCGGGCCGGGATTGCACAGTCAAATCCCTGCAGATTGTGCTGGCGCGCCCCGCGCACCACAATCCGGTCCGTCCCGTCGGTGACCGGCGCCTCGCCGGCAAAGAACCGGTCGTCGACCGGCGGCAGCGGCGCGGGCGGCAGCATGCCGTCGAGCCGGGCCACGGCATCGCTCCCCGGCGGCACCGGCGGGCGGTCGTCCGCCAGTTCGTCCTCCTTCCACTCCTGCCAATGGCGCACCCAGGCCGGCACCCGCGGTTCGCGCACCCGGTCATGCTCCGGCACATAGGGCCGCACGGCGAGCACCGGCGTGCAGTCGAGCGCATCGGCCCCTTCGACCAGCAGGGTCGCCGCAGCAGGTTCGGCGGCAATAACCCGGACCAGCGCGCAGCCGATGGGGTTGGGCCGCACCGGCGAGCGGGTGGCGAAGATTCCCGTCCGCGGCGCCTGCTCGTACGGCGGATTGCATTGCGTGGCGGTGCGGTATTTCGGCCGGTCGAAACGGTCGAACCACCAGAAGACGCGCAGCCAGGCGCCGGGCGGGCAGGCGCGCCAGCCGGCTGCCGGCAGATCGGGGAGCAGCATCCGCGTCGCCCCGCCGGCCACGCGGATTTCGCCCAGCGGCGCCAGCGTGGTGCGGGCGGCAGGTACCGCCTGCGCCGGGAACTCAGCCGGCGCGGCCGCGGCCGCTTCCTCCCGCCACGCCCAGTCCTTCGCGCCGCGCACCCGGTCTTCCACCGGGAAGTACGGCTTGATATCCCACACGGGATCCCCGTCCGCGGCGGCGAGACGGTCGACTTCAACCACGCCCGCCGCGGCTGCGACCACGCGCACGCGCACGGTTGCCGCCTGCGGCCGGCCGTCATCTCCGGTCAGCAGCACCAGCACATGGCTAAATTCGTCCAGCAGATGCAGCGCCGGCCGCCACGCCGCCGCCACCACCACCGCCTGCCGCCGGCCGCTATGCCGCACCGCACCGATTGCCGCCAGCGCACACGCCGCCCGTTTCGTTTTCTGTGCCATCTCCGCCTGCCTTTGCCGTTGGCGGGTAATATCCCGTCGGTGCACTCGAGCCGCCGTCATTACCCCGCCCGGCAGGCCGCCCGGAACGCGCAGCAAACGCGTTCCGCACAGTCCCCGACCGGGGGGATGCCGGGCGGACAGCTGTCCACCACCGCGGATTATACCAGCCGATTAGAGTGGTTGTACCGGGACACAAATGTCGAACACGAAGAGCGGATTGCCCGCCGCATCCGTGCCGGAGCCGCATTCGGGCGCGTAGCGCTCGAAGCACGGCCCGTCGGCGCACTGCCAGCCGCTCGACGGGAACCATTCGGCGAAGAGCCAGTGGAACGCATCCTTGATCTGGTCCGGCGTGCAGGTCACGCGGCAGACCGCATGCTTGCCCGCCTTGATCTCCTGGATGCCGATCTCCCCCTCGCCCTTCACCTCGGGCCCGACCACCACGCAGGCGTCGTAGCGCAGCTTCGCCGCCGGGGTGATCCCCGGGTCGTCGTGCGAAATGCCGATCGTCCCGCCCCCCGCCAGACCGCGCGGGCCCGCCCACTGCATGAGCCGGTCCCACACCTTGTTGATGCTGATATGCTCGTACGGGCCGATATGCCGCAGATACGCGACGCGATAGCCCGCGAGGTCCTGCACCGTCACCTGCCCCGTCACCTGCGTTGCCGCTGTTTTCATGATCGCTCCCTGTCGTTCGTGGTCTGAACCGGTGGCCGCCGTTCCACCAGCATCATACCGCAAACCGGCAGCGGATACTTTGCGCCGCTTGCGGAGCGTTTTGCATTCCTTGCCTTCCGTTTGACCTTCCTTGCGCCCGCCCGCGCGCCAAACGCTGGCCGCCACGCCGAACTGGCGCCTGAACTCGCGGGCAAAGACCGCCGACGACGAGAAGCCGCAGTCGAGCGCGATCCCGGTGATGCTGGCGTCGCGGTTGGCGAGCAGCCGCCCGGCGGCGCGTTCGAGGCGCAGGCGGCGGATGCAGGCAAAGAGCGGCTCGCCCATCAGTTCGCTGAAGAGGCGGTGGAAATGGTAGGGGGAAAAGGCCGCAACCTTCGCCAGTTCATCGAGCGTCAGTTCGCGGTCGAGATGCGCGCTGATATGATCGAGAACGCGATTGATGCGTCCGGTATACTCACGGCGGGACGCGGCCGGGCGCATGGTCATGACCGCGCCTGCGCCGCGAGCCATACGCCGTAGGCACGGTCCATGCCGCCGATATGGGTGAGCAGCCAGTCGCGCAGGAAGGTGATCAGATCGAGCGTCGGGCGCGGCTGGGCGGCAAATGCGGGGGTCAGCATCTTCGCCACCTGCTGATTGAACTCGGCATGCGCCTGCTGCTGCGCGACCAGGTCCGGATACGCCAACCGGGCCAGCAGCGCCTCCTCCGCGGCGAAATGGAACCGGGCATAATCGTTGAGCCGGGCAATGCTCCCGGCCAGCGCCTCGCGCCCGCGCTCGGCGCTGATCGCCGCATGCAGGTCGTTAATGATCGCCACCAGTTCGCGATGGTGCGCATCCATGAGCACGTCATGGACGCCCAGCTCGCGCTCGTTCCATTCCATGAAGGCCATAGCCGCTCCTAACCGCAATGGTCGAAGAACATGCCTTCGCCCTTGTCGATGTTCTCCAGCCACTGCGTGAACTGCTCGCGGGTGATGTTCTTCTGCCGCGACGAAAAGATCCTGCCGTCGGTGCCCAGCACCACCAAATCAATGAAAACCTCGTCGCCGGCCCGGTAGACGCAAAAGCGGTAGCGCGACCCCGCGGCCACCAGCCGGCGATGCGCCTGCTCCACCGCCCGCGCCAGCTCGGCGAAATGCGCGCCGGCAAGCTCGTCCGGCGGCGCGGACTCCGGCAGCTGCCGGCGCGGCTGCCCGCCCGTCTCCGCCCGCGCGCCGGCCGGGAGCACCGCATCGGCGGCCGCGATATCGGTCGCCTTGAGCGGGCCGTAGTTGAAGCGAATGGACTCGTTGTCGGTCACGCGCCTGCGGGCTCCAGCGGCATGCCGAAATACCAGCAGTCCTCGCCGTACCATTGCCGCGCGACCAGAAAGCACTCGCTGAAGCCCACCGCCTCGTAGAACCCGCGCGCCCGGTACCGCGTCATGGACCAGCACCAGAGCTTGCGCGCGCCATGTTCGCGCGCCCACGCGCGGGCAAACTCGACCAGCACCCGCCCGCAGCCCGGCCGGTGCGAGACCAGCGTCTCAATCTGGCACGACTGCTCCGCGAGGTCAATGCTGATGGCACCCGCCACCTCGCCGGCAACCAGCGCCACGAAATAGCGCCCGGCGCGGACCCCGGCATCCACCTCATCGGGCACAACGTAGGTAAAATGCGGGCAATCGAGCGCGCGCAGCAGCTCGAGCAGGGCGGGGATATGCTCCCCCGCCGCCGGCACCACCACGACCGGAGTGTTCACGGCAGGCACCGCCGCACCCGCCCGGCGAGGCCGCCTGTCGCGGTCTCCCGGTACTTGCTCTGCAGGTCGCGTCCCGTCTGCGCCAGCACCGCCACTGCATCGTCGAAATGGACGCAATGCCGCCCGTCGGAATGCAGGGCATAGACCGCACAGTCGAGCGCGCGCGACGCGGCCATGGCATTGCGCTCGATGCAGGGGATCTGCACCAGACCCGCCACCGGATCGCAGGTGAGGCCGAGATGATGCTCCAGCCCCATCTCCGCCGCATATTCGATCTGCTGCGGCGTCCCGCCCATGAGCTGCGCCGCCGCGCCCGCGGCCATGGCGCAGGCCGTGCCGATCTCGCCCTGGCAGCCCACCTCCGCCCCGGAAATGGAGGCATTGGTCTTGACCAGATTGCCGATAATGCCGGCGGTGGCGAGCGCCCGCGCCATTTTCAGGTTGGGAAACTCATGGTCGTCCTGCAGCAGCCGGAGCACGGCGGGGACCACCCCGCAGGAGCCGCAGGTGGGTGCGGTCACCACCTCGCCCCCCGCGGCGTTCTCCTCCGCCACCGCCAGCGCATAGGCGAACCGCAGCGCGATCCGCTGCTGCGCACCGCCCGAATTGCGCGCCTTCATGTGGTAGGCGGCCGCCTTGCGCTGCAGGCGCAGTTCGCCCGGCAGCATCCCCTCGGTGGCCAGGCCGCGGGCCAGGGTGCGCCGCATTGCCTGCCAGATCCCGAGCAGGAACTCGTCACTGCCGTCGCCCTCGTACTGCGCGACGTATTCCCACAGGGTCTGACCCGACTGGCCCAGCGCCGCGAGGAGCTCGGTCATGGAGTTGTGCGGATAGACATGCTGCATCCCGGCCGGCGTATCGCGGTCGCGCAAGGCCCCGCCCCCGACGCTGTACACCTCCCAGTCGCCCAGCGGGATGCCGTCGGTTGTCAGCGCCGTGAAACGCATGCCGTTGGGATGCAGCGGCAGCAGTTCATCAGGACGCCAGTCAAACGAGACCGGCACCGGCGCCAGGGCATTGGTGATGGCACGGTCGGTCATATGCCCGCGTCCGGTCGCCGCCAGTGCGCCGTACAGCGTCACCTGCACCCGTGCCGCCTGCGGATGGCGTGCCGCAAATGCCGCCGCCGCCCGCGCCGGCCCGATGGTGTGACTGGACGACGGCCCAACCCCGATACGATAGAGTTCCCGCAACGATTCCATAGGCGCTGATTATCTCCCGCCAGCCCGCCGCTGTCAAGGCGGCCGGTTGCGCGGGCGGCAACCGGACCCGGCCAGCACCCCCTCCGCACAGCCGCCGCCACTTTTCCCCTTGCATTTGCATAACCCGTCATTCCGCATTTTACCACGAAATACCGTCAGGTAACGGTTTTCCGCTCATTTCTCCCACCGCAGTTGTCGGCGTAGCCGGAAGCTGGTACACTATGCTCCGGAGGTGGAACATGACCTATCATTTGCTGGCGGTAAAAGTGACTCAACGGGTGCAGACGGCAAAACGGGTGCAGGAACTGCTCACGGAACACGGTTGCGGCATCAAGGTGCGGTTGGGCATTCACGACCAACCCGCCAATGCCTGCTCACCCGACGGGCTGATTGTCCTGCAGCTCACTGACGCCCAGGCGGGCGGGGCATTGGCGGCAGCGCTGAATCGCGAAGACGGCGTCACCGCCCAGTTTTTGTCGCTTTAACACCGCGCCCCTGCGTCGGCTACCAACCGCACAGGCAAAACGCTGCCGCCCCGCCGGGACATTTCAGCGGGCGGGCGCAGCCAGCCATTCGCGCTGCCAGGCGGCCATGCGATGTGCCTGCAGGCGCTGTTCCTCCCAATCCCCCTGCAGCCGGCCGCCGCGCGTGTAGCGGCGCAGTTCTTCGAGATACTCGCGCTCCGGTTCGACCGGGGCAATCCCCATCCACGGGGTATCGGGCAGCGGCATGAAATAGTGGCCCTGCACCCGCACCCGCGCCCGTGCGATCAGCCGTGCCATCTGCGCCAGTTGCGCGCTGCGGTCCTCCCGCGTCTCGCCCGGCATGCCGAACAGGTAATCGATGATGGGAATGAACCCGGCATCAGCCAGCAGCGCGGCGGCTTCCTCCACCGCCGCCGCGGTATGCCCGCGCCCGGCTGCGGCAATCAGCCGGTCGGTTGCCGCCTGGGTGCCGATGGAAATGGTGCGGTTGGCGCAGAACTCCGCCAGCAGCTTCACCACCGCGGGAGTGACATATTCGGGTCGTACTTCACCCGGATAGGCGCCGAAGATATTGTAGACAATCCCGACCTCGCGGCACATGGTCAGCAGCTCGCGGATGGCATCCGTATTCGCCACGCCCGGGCGCGGCGACTGGTACGACAGGGCATTGGGGCTCAGCGCGGTAAAGCGCAGCCGGCCCAGGGTCACCTGTTCGGCCAGCCACGGGCGCAGCGCGGCCACGCTGCGATGGCGGATGGGCCGGGGAAAGAGCTGCGGGGTCTGGCAGTATTTGCAGGCATAGCGGCAGCCGCGGGTGATTTCCGTCGGCGCAAACCAGTCGGCCGTCCGGGCAAAGACGGGGATGTCGTCCAGCGCCAGCGGCTCGCCCGGTTCCACCACGCGCGGCCACGGGGTCTCGCCGCCGCGCACATACCGCTGCCAGAACGCCGGGAAGCTGCGTTCCGCCTCGCCGCGGAAGACCGTGTCCGCACCCGCCGCCAGCACGCTCGCCGGCAGCGCGCTCGCATGCGGCCCGCCGGCGATGATGCGCGCGTCCGGGCGTTCGCGCCGCAGCGCGGCCAGCTCGTCGCGCGTCTCCTCCCACACCGTGCTCATGAACGAATAGAGCACGACCGGGCGGCGGGCGGCGCGCACTGCCGCGGCGAGCTGCGCCGGGGTGCGCGCCAGCGTCCAGCGTTCCGGTACGGCGAGATTTTCGAGCAGCACCATGAGGCGGTGCAGGGTAAAGCGATTGCGCTCGTTGCAGCGCAGGATCACGTCCACGGTCAGATCCTCTCCGGTTGCGCCGGGAGTATACACTAATCCCGGCGGCGGCGCGCGCCTATTCCGCCACCGCTACGCGGTTTTTGCCCTGCTGTTTGGCGCGATAGAGCCCGCGATCGGCAACTGCCACCAGCGCCGCCGGGTTCGTGCCATGCTGCGGGGCAACGGCCACCCCGCCGCTGACGGTGACCGCCAGTTCACCCGCCGCCGTGGCCAGCCGGTTGGTTGCGATCGCGGCCCGGACGCGTTCCGCCCCGGCGCAGGCGGAGGCCAACCCGTCGCCGGGAAAGAGCACCACGAACTCCTCGCCGCCGTAACGGCAGACAATGTCCTGTTCGCGCACCGCCGACCGCGCCGCCTGCACAGTCGCCTGCAGCACCAGGTCGCCGGTCAGGTGGCCGTGGGTGTCGTTGAACTTCTTGAAGTTGTCGATATCAAACAGGTACAGGGCAAACGGCTGGCCGGCCACCGCCCGCGCCGCCAGTTCGCCCGCGATCCGGTCGAAATACGCGCGATTGTACGCCCCGGTCAGCCGGTCGGTGATCGCCAGCTGGTAGCTGAGTGCGTTGTCGAGCGCCAGCGCGGTCTGCTGTGCCAGCATGCGGGCGAGCTGATAGTCATTCTGCGTCAACGGCCGCTCCGCCGGGCGGGCGGCATAGAGCAGGCCGCAGCAGCGCCGGCGCGCCATGAGCGGCAGGAACAGCTCGTGCCGCCCGCTGCCGGGTGCGCCGTTGCACAGCCGCGGTTCGCCGTCAGCCGCGCAGGCAGCCAGTTCCTCCCGGGCATACAGCGCCGCCGGGTCAGCCGACGGCGCACCGGCCAGCTGCGCCTGCGCCACCGCCCCGCCTTCCGCCGCCAGCTGCAGCGCGGCGGCATCCGCAACCGCAAGCAGTTCCTGCACCGTGACGAGCGCGCGCTGCAACACCGCGCCGGGCTCACGTTCCGTCTCCGCCAGCGCCACCCCGGCTGTGAACAGGAGATAGAGCCGCCGGTTGCCGGCATCCAGGCGCCGGGTCTCGTTCTCCTGCACATCGTCGGTCAGCGGGCAGATGATGGTATAGGGGCACGACGGGCAGAGCGAATTGCGCCGCGGCGCGTACTCGCGGTCCGCCTGCATCGTTGCCGCCAGCTGCAGCAGCGCACGCTGCGCCGCATCCAGCTGCGCGTCGCTGCGGGTTACGGTCAGGTCGAAGTTGAGCGCCAGATAGTGCAGCTGCAGCCGTTCGCAGGCCTTGCCGTACCGCGCCCGAAACGCCAGCGCGTATACCGTCAGCTGCAGATCCTCCTGCGCCGCATCCAGGGTCAGTGCATGCCGGCCGGTCTTGTAATCGATCAGACAATGCGTTCCGTCTGATGCGGCATCGATGCGGTCAATCACCCCCGCCAGCGTCACCGCGCCCAGTTGCACCGCGAAGGGATACTCCAGGCGCAGCGGATGAACCGTCATGTCATGCCGGAAATAGTAGCGGTCGAGCAGATCCAATGCCCGCAGGCCGTACTGCCGCTCTTCGTCGCGGTCGCGATAGGCCTCGCGCCGCCACTGCCGGCGCAGCTCATTCGCCAGCTGCTCACGGGTGCGCCGGGCCGGGTCCGGATCGAGGAAAAACGCGTGCAGGGCGGCGTGAATGCTCTCGCCCATCGCCTGCGCCGGGCTGACCACCCGAAACCGGCGGTCCAGCCGGTCAAGATAGCGGTACTGATAGCAGCGCGGGCAGCGCAAATAGTCGTTCAGCTGGCTGGCGCTGACCCGCATATCAGAACGGCAGCGGTCCTGCCGGCGATTCAGCCGCCGCCGGTGTGTCGCCGGCATGCGCCCGGTAATGGTACTGCCCGTCGCGATCCTCGGCCAGCAGCATGGTTATTGCCCCGTCCGCCGGCCGCGCGGCAAATGCCGCGGCAGCTGTCGCCTGCTCCCCGCCGTCGATGATGACGGTACGCTCCATGCCGGCCGCCGTGAGCAGGCCGCCGCCGTCGCGAGCTGCGCGCCAGTGTCCGGCGGCAACCACCAGCCGCAGTGTGGCGGCCGGATCGGCAAGCAGCTGCGCGTCGCACCAATTGTCCAGTTCCGCCGCCACCGCGATATTCATGACATGCGCGGCATAGTCCGGCCATTCGACCGCAGCAGCGTCGCCCAGCAGGTCGCCCGTCAGCACCACCGCCTCGCGCCGGTCAATGGTCAGCAGCCGCGGCAGCGGCAGCGCCGATTCGCGGCATGCCACCTGTGCGCCGCGAGTGCGCCACCAGGCGAGCAGGGCCGGCCAGTCGATGCGTGCCCCCGGACCATGATCGAGCCGCAGCTGCAATGCACCGCCGCGCGCCCAGAACTCCGTGAGGATGCGGTCCAGCCAGGCCAGGCGCTCCGCCGTCACCTGCCGGGTGCCGAGCACGATCCGCTCCGTCGCCCGCGGCGTCAACCCCGCCACCAGTGCCGGCACTTCGCCCGGGGCAATGAACCGCACCCCGGCATCGGTCTGCACCTGCGCCTGCAGTGCGGCAAGCCGGGCCGCCAGACCCTGCAGCTCGCGCTGCAGCGGCTCATTGTCGCGCATTGCCTGCAGCCGCTGCTCGCGCCGCGCCAGCAGCTGCACGCGCTCCTGCCATTGCGCATGGTCCGCCTGCTGGGCCAGCAGCAGGCGGCGCTGCACCTGCTGCCCGATGGCCGCGTCGAGTTGTTCGATTTTCTGGCGATAGGCCTGCTCGCGCAGCTCCAGCTGCCGGTTGAAACCCGCAATTTCCCGGTCGCGAATTGCCAGCAGGTTGGTCAGTTCCTGCACCCGCGTCGCGTGCGCATCCCGCGCGCGCCGGAGGCGCTCATTGCCGGCCAGGAACACCAGGACGACGGCAAACACCAGCGCCCAACCAATGGCATACGGCGCCAGGGTGGCGTCAAGCAGGCGCGCGGAAATGAGCTGGCGGTCCCACAGCACCTTGAGTGCAACCATCGGCAGGGCGGCGAGCAGCGCCCACACCACAACACTGATGACCCGATCCCCGAACGTCGGGCGGGCGGCCATCAGCCCTCGGCGCTGCTCATGCGGCATCACGCCGCCGCGGCCGGTCGCGGTCGCGCTGACCGGCGGCACCGGCCTGCTGCCGGCGGTTTCCCGCACGCAGGGTCAGGGTGCGCTGCCGCTTCGCCCAGTCGATCAGGACCGCCACGCCGTCCCCCGCCGCATCACCCAGCAGTTCGCCGCCGTTGAATTTGCACATGGTTTCCGCCAGCCGGTCCTCGGCAATCACCGTGTATTCGCGCTCCTCGTCGATCGGCTCATCCCGGAACAGCAGTTCGTCAAGCTTCGCCCGGCTCCCGCTGCCGCTGTACGTATACGACAGGGTGTAGGGGATGCTCATGTAGCGGTCGTCCTTCTTAACATAATAATCAAGGAACTTGCGCAGGTCGGCCCCGCTCATGCGGACCTTCTGCAGCGGCCGCTCGCCCGACAGCGCGCCGCGCAGGTCGAATTCCGTCAGTTCCGGCCCGGCGATATAACGGCGGAGTCCCTTGCTGTCGACAAACGCCAGGTCGGCATGGAAGATATCGACATAGGCATCCGTCACGAAATTGCCGAGCGGCGTTTCCTCGCTGCGGCCGCTGTTCCAGAGCGGCTGGTCAAGCGTCGCCAGCGGCTCGCGCAGGCCGGCCACTGCAGCCAGCTCCGCCTGCAGCAGCTGCGCCACTGCCGGGTCGGCGTCCTCCGACCCGTCCTGCACCGGCAGCAGCGCATAGGCCGTCAGTTGCGCGGTATTGGCGGCCGGATCGACCAGCAGTTCGAGCTTGCCGAAATACTCGCCGTTGGCGCCCGCCTGGGTGATGATGATCCCGTGCTCGGTGATCGCCTCCTTGAGCGCCGTATGGGTATGGGCGCCGATGATCACGTCCACCCCGAGATCGGCGGGGAGCGCCTTCGCCAGCGCCACGTCCGCATCGTCACCCAGATGGGAAACAATCACCGTCAGGTCATGATCGCCCGCCGCCGCCGCCAGCGCTTTCTTTACCGCCGGCAGCGCCTCGCTGATCGCAACGTCATGATCTTCCTCGTAATACTTCGCCCCGTTGGTCGGAAAGAGGCCGACGCAGAGGATCTTCAATCCGTTGCGTTCGAGCACCACGGTCTCGTCAACCAGCGGTTGGTTCTGCCAGGTTACATTGGCGCAGACCAGCGGCCAGTTGATTCGTTTCCTGAGCTGCAGCAGCTGCTCGCGGCCATAGTCGAACTCATGGTTGCCCAGCGTCGCCACATCAGGGGCGAAGGCGCGGAAGAGCTCCACCGTGGACGCGCCCTGCGTGCGCGAATCGACGGGGTTGGCAAGAAACATGTCGCCGCCGAACGCCACGATGCAGCTTGAATCGTCCCGGCGGAACTGTTTGATCATGCCGGCGATATTGACTGCCCCCGCCCATTCCTGCCCGCCGTCGCCGCCCTGGTCGGTCGGTCGGGTCAGCGGGGTCCAGGCCGCATGGAAGTCATTGAAGTGATAGATGGTCAGCGGCACCGGGGCCGCCGCCGGCGCCGGTGGCTGGTCGCCGCACCCCGCACCCAGCGCCACCACCAGCAGCATTCCCGCAACTGTCAGCCATCCGTTCAGCTGTCGCATCGCCCGTCACTCCCGCCGTTGATCCTGATAATGCCGGACGCACCCGCCGCAGCGGGCGCGTCCGGGTTTGCCTTACGCCAGCACCTTTGCCGCATACTCGCGGTAGAACGCCTCGCGCTGCGCCGCATCGGGGATTTCCCGGCGCGGGATGAACGTCACCTGCCCCTTCGTCGGGCGGGTGAACGACTGCTCGACAAACAGCTTGACGATCGCCGCCGGCACCGAATAGAGGATGTCGAACGGGTCCTGCTGCCGCTTGCCGGCGCGGATCTCCGCGGTGCGTTCCATGGTGCGGTTGAAATTGGTGCGGATCAGCTCCATGACCGTGCGCACATTGGGCGACAGTTTGGCAAAATCCACCTCTTCGAGTTTCGTCGCCCACAAATTGATCCCCTTGAGTTCCGCCAGTTCCGCATCGCTGAGCACCGCGGGGGGCTCGAAATAGGCGAGGCGAATGTCGTAGGTGTTCCCCGCATAGAGCGAATCGGGGTTCTCCATGGTGATCGGCGAGCGATACTCAAGGTCGGTGTTGACCCCATTATAGAACACATGGTACCCCTGCCGCAGGTAGCAATCGGTCAGCGCGTTCACCGTCCACCAGGAGAGGGTGCTTTCCCACGGCTGGAAACAGGGCCCGAACGCGCTGAACAGCAGGTAGCGCACGTTGTCGCAGGAGATGTTGATGACATTGGGCAGCTGCTTGTAGAAGGTCGATTTGCCGCAGCCCGCCGCGCCGATCGGCACCACCAGCACCGGCCGCTGCGTCGTCAGCGTCGCCCGGTTCCAGACCGGGTTGTTGGCCAGCGCATCCTTGATCCCGCCCTCGATATGCCCCTTGCCCTGCGCGAGGCAGGCGGCGAGATCATTGCCGGTGATCTGGGCCACGACCAGCGCCAGCAGCGTATTGACCTGCTGGTAGGCGTTCAGCGCGAAGCAGTACTCGAACTGCTTGAGCGCCGCCACTGCCGCCGCCAGGTCGGGCAGCGCCTTGACCACCGGGGCCGCCGCGTTTGCCGGCCCGAAGATCGGGCCTTTATACATGTTCTTCGCCTCATACAGCGCCGCCGTGCTCTGCCCCGCAAAAAACGCCTGCTCGATGATGCTCGACAGCGAGAGCCACAGGTCGGTCTTGAGCAGCAGGGATGCCTCACCCTTGTCCAGCTCGCCCTGCAGGCGCGTCAGTCCGTACTGCTGTGCCGCCGCCGCCAGAAAACTCCGCGTCATTGCCGCCGCGGTGCCGCCTGATATTGCCGTTGCCATAATAATCGTCCTTTCCCGCCCGCCGCAGCGGACTCTCCGTAATCTATTGCCAGATCGCGCGCAGCTTCGCCAGCGCGTCCCCGAACAGGTTGCGCTTCGACTGCACCAGCTTGTCGAGTTCGCCCGCGTCAAGGTACATCCCGCCGCATTCCGGGCAGACCTCGACATCCACCCCCTCGAGCTTCGTGGTCGTCATCTGGTCGCCGCACTTGGCGCAATGCAGGTGATGCAGCTGCCGCCGCTGCTCCCGTTCCGCCGCCTGCGTCGCCTGCAGATGCTCCGCGCGCAGCCGGGCGATCCGCTGCCGTTCCAACTCGTGGAAGTATTCCTGTTCCTTGTCGCTCGGTTTCACTGGCATCGTCGTCTCCTCCTAAAAGTGCAGCGTCAGTCCTTCCCGCGCGGCAAACACCGCGTCGAGGGTGCGCACCCGCCGGGCACGCCGCTGATAGTCCTTCTCGATGGCCTGCAGCGCGGCATCGCCGCGGTTCGGGTCGTGGTGGAAAAAGCACAACTGCTTCACCCCCGCCGCCACCGCCAGGTCGAACACGTCCTCGTAGGTCGAATGGCCCCAGCCGATGCCGTAGCGGCGGTATTCGTCGCGGGTGAAAAACGCATCGGTAATGAGCAGGTCCGCGCCCGCCACGAACGCGCGCACCTCGGCCAGCAGTTCCGCGTACAGCTGACGGCCGCTGCGGATCACCGTCGGGCGCCGGTTGGTCAGCACCCGGTTGAAATAGTCGCTGTTGTACAGTTCATTGTCCGTCAGGTAGACAATCGTGCGGCCGTTGGCGGTGAACTTGTAGGCCATGTCGATCACCGGGTGGTTGGTGGCCATGGTCTCGACGGCGATGCCCGGCAGCAGGTTGGAATAATTGCCAATGGCGAGTTCGGTGAAGGAAATGTCGCTGTCGAGCTTGTTCATGCGGATGGGAAAATAGAAATGCTCCATCTGGGTCGAAATGAGCTCTTCCAGCGAGACATGGAACAGGCGCGGCCCGTACACGCGGATGGCGTTCCCCTTGACAAAGGCCGAGGCAAAGAACGGCAGCCCCTGGATATGGTCCCAATGGGTGTGCGAGATGAACAGGTGCAGCGTGCGCCCGGTATTCTGGCCCGCCGCACGCTGGGCGTTCCCCAGCAGGCGGATGCCCGAACCGGCATCGAGGATGATGAACTGGCCGTTGACCTCGATGGTGACGCAGGCGGTATTGCCGCCGTAGCGGACGGTCTCCGCGCCGGGAACGGGGATCGACCCCCGCACGCCCCAGAACGTCACCTCGAGCCGCGTACCCACGTCAGCCCCGCCGTTCCGCGCGCGCCAGCTTGCCCGCCAGCGCCCGCAGCAGCCGCGGCTGGCGCAGCTCGCGCGCCAGCGCCTGGGCGCGCCGGTAGGCCGTCGCCGCCGTCCGCCAGCGCCGGTGCGTCGTCGCCAGATCGCCCCAGAGTTCCTGGACCTGCATCAGCCCGAAGCGGTTGTCGAATGCGCGGCAGAGCCGCTGCGCCGCGGCGAGTGCCTCGCGGCAGCGTTCCGTTGCACCGGTCACCAGATGGTGGCGCGCCATGGCCAGGGTGATGGCATACTGGTCGTACAGCTCGTTCTCCGCCACCGCAAAGTCGTAGGCGGCGGAAAACAGGCGTTCCGCCTCCGCCCGCCGCCCGAGCGCGGAATAGGCGCTGGCCAGGCAGTTGTAGCCGATCTGCAACCGTGAAAAGTAGCCGCTGCGCGCGACAAACAGCAGTGATTTCTTCTGGCAGTCGACCGCCGCCGCCGCGTCGCCCAGCTGCAGCAGCGCCGTGCCCATGGAGCTGTAGGTCACCGCCAGCGAATAATCGTTCTGGAATTCCTCGGCGATGGCCAGCGAGCGGCTGAACTCGCGCAGGGCCGCACGGTACCGCCGCAAGTCAATGTAGATGTTGCCGATATTGTTGTGCACCTTGACCAGGTTTTCCTGGTCATTGATCTTGGCCAGCAGGCGCCGGCTGTGCTGGTAGGCCGCCAGCGCCCGCGGCAGCTGCCCCTGCCGCACGTACACCATGCCGGCCCGGAAATGCATCAGCCCCAGCAGCCGGGGACTGGTCAGCTTCCGCCGCAGGTGCAGCAATTTGGCGAACAGGTCATTCGCGCGCGACCACTGCTTGGTGCGCACGGTCAGTTCGAGGATCAGGTAATAGCGGTAGGCCAGCTCGTCGCGCTGCGGCCGGCGCGCCCGCGCCAGCGCCGCGACGGGCGGCAGATTGAACACCAGCACAAAACTGAAACTGCGCGCTTCGTTGAGCAGGTTGTGCACCACCAGCAGCGTGAGCACATCGCACTCCGCGACATCGAGCACATCGACGAACAGCAGCCGCCGGCGCAAGCGGAGATTCAGGGCAACAGCAACCTGGCGGGTGAGGTCG
>CAZFBR010000024.1:0-22920 GCA_964517215.1 uncultured bacterium | reverse complement strand
CGGCTGCGCGGTGGCCGGGCAGGGGGTCTACCATCAGGTGCGGCGGGGCGACACCCTGTGGGCCATCGCGCGCGCTTATGCCGTGGCGCCCGCGCAGATCCTGCGCTACAATCGCGTGCGCGATCCTGAACTGCTGCAGGTTGGCGACCGTCTCTTTGTGCCGGGCGCGACGGAACCGCGCCGGGCGGTCGCGGCCGCCGGCGCCGCGGGCGGCAGTGCCGCAACGGCGGGGCCGGCGGCTGGGGCGGCGGCTATCCTGCCGCCGATCACTCTGCGCTGGCCGGTGACGGGGCGGGCGCTCGGCGAGTATGGCCGGCACGGCCAGATCTTCAATAACGGGATTGACCTGGCGGCGGCGGCGGGAACGCCGGTGCTGGCTGCAGGTGCGGGCGAAATTGTGTATAATGACGACATGCAGGGGCTTGGCCGGGTCGTGCTGCTCGACCACGGCCGCGATTACCTGACGGTGTACGCGCATCTGGCGGAAGCGCCGCTGGCGACGGGCGTGCAGGTGGCTGCAGGTGCGGTGCTGGGCAGGGTCGGGAGCAGCGGACGGGTGACGAGCCCGCAGCTGCATTTCGAGGTCCGGTACCAGAGCGAAGCATACGACCCGCGGCGGTTCCTGCCGCGGCAGATGGAGTAGGCGATGCGGCGGTGGCTGCTGGCAATCGGTATCGCGGTGCTGGGGGCGACGGCGGCGCTGGCGGGGACGGCGTGTCCGCCCGGCGGGTGCGGCCGCTGCAGCGACCCGACCACCTGTCATCCGCCGGCACCCGGAAAACCGCACGCGGGCGCAGCACCCGACGGCGTGCGGGCGCTGCGGGCTGCGGATTCCGCCGCGCCGGCAGCCCGCACTGCCGATGCCGGGCGCCTGCCGGTGGCGGATACGGCGGCGGCCGCGCCGTCCCCGGCGGCCATACCGTTCCGACCATTGCTGCCACCGACGGACACCATGCTGGTGTTGTCGCAGCAGTACGGTGCGCGGATTGATGCCGCCCCGGATTCTCAATTCCTGAAGCAACCCCCGGCGGCATCGCCGGCGATTGCCGGACGCTGGTATGCACGCCACGGCGAGCTGGCGCGCGGTATCTTCGACACGAGAGCGCTGCAGTACTTCATCCGGGCGACGGAGCTTGACAGCAGTGCGGCGGCGGCGTGGCTGGGACGCGGACAGGCGGAGGCCGCGCTGGGCGACGGGATGGCGGCGGAGACGAGTTACCGTCGGGGGATCGCCGCCCAGCCGGCGCAGGCGGAGCTGCGCTACGCGCTGGCCCTGCTGCTCGGCGAGCGGGGCGCGGCGGCGGCGGCAGCGGAACAGCTGCGCGCGGTGACGCTCCTCGACGCCCATCATGCGGCGGCATGGTTCAACCTCGGAGTGGCCCTGACGCAGCTTGGCGATTTTGCCGGCGCGGCGGACGCCTATGAGCAGGTGCTGCGCCTGCGCGCCAACGATGTGCCGACACTGTACAATCTTGCCATCACCTGCAGGAAGAGTGAGCGCAGCGAACAGGCGCACGAATGCTACCAGCAACTGCTGCTTCTGGACGCGGCGCTGGCCGCCAAATTGTATCCGCTGATCTATTGACAACCAGCGATTAGTATCTCGGAGCATTCGCTGTTCCTGCAAAAAAGCTACCACCACCCCCACAACCGCCATTTTGTCAGAAAACGAAATACCGATATACAAAAGGAACAACAAAGACATTTAAAGTATAATATTGCTTTTTCCTCCCACTTATTGCCACCAGCATAACATCTTGAAAAATATATGAAATTTTAAGAAAAGCGCTTGACAAATGGCAGAGAATGTGGGTATAATCTTGCTAATTGGGAGAAAATGGGAAGCAATGGGAAATAGAGCGGGCAACTCGAAAGGATGGCAGGCGCGTGGCTGAGACGAAGGCGCTCCTCGTGTTTGGCAATTATCCGCGCAAGCTCGACAGCAAAAACCGTCTCGTGCTGCCGGCGCCGATGCGGCGGGCGTTGCCGCAGACGGGGTGTGACATGGTGCTGACGCGCGGGCTTGATCCCTGCCTGCAGCTGTTTACCCGCGACTACTGGCCGGGCTATCTGGAGAAGAATCTCGACGGGATGACCGACCTCAGTGACGAGCGGCGCCAGCTGATGCGCTATTTTTCCGCGCAGGCGGAGATGTTCACGCTCGACAAGGTGGGACGGGTGCTGCTGCCGCAATTGCTGAAGGATGATGTCGGCATCCAGCAGGAGGTGATGGTGGTCGGCGTGGTTGACCACATCGAGTTGTGGAACCCCGAAGCGTGGCAGCGCTGCGTGCAGGCGATGCAGCAGCGCATCGGCGCGGCGGCAAAAAAGAATTGAGTTCATGACCGACTCTGCCGACAAACATAGTATTAATGTGTCGGCAGGTCATGTTCCCGTCCTCCGCGAGGAAGTGATCGCGGCGCTGGTCGGCAATCCCGACGGCATGTATGTGGACGGGACGCTGGGCGGGGGTGGGCACAGCGCGGCGTTGCTGGCGCGCGGCTGCACGGCGGTGCTCGGGCTGGACCGCGATGCGGACGCGCTCGCGGCGGCGCGGGCGCGTTTTGCCGGCGAGGCGCGGTTTTCGGCGCAGCATGCGGACTATCGCGAGTATCCGGCGCGGCTGTCCGGCCGGCGGCCGCAGGGCGTGCTGCTCGATCTCGGGCTGTCGTCGCGGCAGCTGGATGATCCGCGGCGCGGGTTCGCGTTCCGGCTGGACGGTCCGCTGGACATGCGGTTTGACCGCGGCCGGGGCCAGACGGCGGCGCAGCTGCTGGACAACCTGGATGCGGGCACGTTGGCCGGCATCCTGCGGGAGTTCGGCGAACTGCGGCAGGCGGGTCCGCTGGCCCGGAAGATCATCGCCGCACGGCCGTATGCGACGACGGGAGCGCTGGCGGCAGTGGTCCGGGCAGCGACCCCGCCGGGTCCGACCCGCGAGAAGGACCTGGCGCGCGTGTTTCAGGCGCTGCGCATTGCGGTGAATGACGAGCTGACCGGGCTCGACACCGCGTTGCGGGCCTGGTTCGACGCGCTGGCGGTGGGCGGCCGGCTGGCGGTGATCGCGTATCACTCCCTGGAAGACCGGACGGTGAAAACGGTCTTCCGCGAGCTGGGGCGCGGCTGCATTTGCCCGCCGGATCTGCCGGCATGCGGCTGCGGCCGGAAACCGCGGGCGCGGGAACTGACGCACCGTCCGGTGACGGCGGGCGACGAGGAGCTGGCGAACAATCCGCGGGCGCGCAGCGCGCGGCTGCGGGTGGTGGAAAAGATCACGGAGTAACCGTTCGCAGTGCGGCAGGTGCCGCGCGGACGGCGGCAGTGCGACACGGCAGGAACGCAGACACGGCAGCAGGGATTCTTCGGAATCCCGCAGACATGACCGGCCGGAATCATCCGGCCAGACGCGGCACACGACGGAGCAGGCGGCATGGCGCAGGCACAGCGGCGCAAACGGTTGCGGGTGCAGTCCGGGACGAGTGACCCGGAGGAAAAAATACAGGTGCTGGGCGTGTTCATGACGGTGCTGGCGCTGGGGCTGGTGATTGTCCTGGCGATTGTGCATACGCACGTCCGCTACAATGATGTGCGGTATCAGCAGCGGTCGCTCGAACGCGAGCGCGCAAAGCTCGAAAACGAGCATAATGCGCTGCTGACCCGGGTGCAGGCGCTGTCGAATCCGGAGCGGATTACCCGGAAGGCGGCGGAAATGGGCATGGTGCTGCCGCCCGACCAGAAGGTGGTGCTGCTGTTTGTGCGCAACCCGATCGTCGAGGCGGATCGTGCCGCCCTGGCGGCGGCGCCGAAAGCGCGCACGCTGATGGACCGGGTGCTGGCGATGCTCGGGCGTGAGGAACGTCCGGCGGCGGTGGCGGCCAACCAGAGTTGAGCCTTTCCCGCGGCCACGCCGCGGGTGCGGGATATGATGGGGGGGGAAGTTCGGACAATGCAGGTGTGTCGTCTGGTTGACGGCGTCCCGGGCGCATTGCGCGGGGACGGCGCGGCAACCATTACCATGCTGACTGCCGATTCGCGGCGGGTCGAGCCGGGCGCGCTCTTCGTGTGCCTGCACGGCACGCATACGGACGGGCACCGCTTTCTCGCGGAGGCCCGCGCGCGCGGCGCGGTGGCGGCGCTGGTCGGCGAGGCCGCGACCGCGGCGGATTGGCCGGCGAGTTTCGTGGCGGCGGACGTCCGGGCGGCGCTGGCGAGCATTGCGCCGCGCTGGTTCGGTCATCCCGAGCGCGCGCTGACCATGATCGGGATCACCGGCACCAACGGCAAGACCACCACCACCCACCTGATTGAAAGCATCGAGGCGGCGCGCAACCGGCGCACGGCAGTGGTGGGCACCATCGCCTACCGCATCGGCGGGGAGAGCGAGCCGGCGCCCAATACCACGCCCGAACTGATCACCCTGCTGGGGTTCCTGCAGCGGGCGGTTGCCGGCGGAGCGCTGACGGCGGCGATGGAGATTTCTTCGCACGCGCTCGACCAGCGGCGGGTCGAGGGGATTGCGCTCGATGCGGCGGTGTTCACCAACCTGACCCGCGACCATCTCGATTATCATCATGACATGGAGACCTATTACCGGGCCAAGCGCACGCTCTTTGCCCTGCGGCGCGGCGCGGGCGCGGCGGTGCTGAACCTCGACGACCCGTACGGGGCGCGGCTGGCGGATGAGGTCGGCGGACGGATCATCACCTTCAGCACCGACGGCGAACACCGGCGCGGCGCGACGGTGGCGGCGCTGGCGCCGGTGCTGGACGCGCACGGCAGCCGCTTCACCCTGCGCCTCGACGGCGCGACCCATCCGGTGACCCTGCCTTTGGCGGCGCGCTTCAACATCGCCAACGCCCTGGCGGCGGCGGCGGCGGCGCACGCGGTGGGGGTGCCGGCCGCGGCCATCGTCGCCGGCCTGACCCGCGCGCCGCAGGTGGCGGGCCGGCTGGAACGCGTGCCGGTGCGCACCCCCTTCACCATGCTGGTCGACTATGCGCATACGCCTGACGCCCTGGAAAAGGTGATCGCGGCGGCGCGCGAGTTCACCGCGGGCAAACTGATTACCGTGTTCGGCTGCGGCGGCGACCGCGACCGGACCAAGCGGCCGCTGATGGGCGGGATCGCCGGGCGCGGGAGCGACCTGGCGGTGGTGACGTCGGACAATCCGCGCACGGAACCGGCGCAGGCGATTATCGACGAAGTGCTGGCCGGCATGGATGCGGGCATGCAGAAGATTGTCGAACCGGACCGGCGCCGCGCCATTGCCGCTGCAGTGCGGGCGGCGGCGCCGGGCGATACCATTCTCATCGCCGGCAAGGGGCACGAGGACTATCAGATCATCGGCACGGAAAAGATCCCGTTCAGCGATGTGCAGGTTGCGGCCGAGGAGGCGAAGCTGTGCAACGCCTGACCACGGGCGCCGCCGCGCTGGCGGCGGGCGCGGCCCTGACCGGCTCGCCGGACCGGCTGCTGGGCGAGAGCATCATCGACAGCCGGCAGGCGCGCCCGGGGACGGTGTTCTGGGCGCTGCCCGGCACGCGGGCCGACGGCCACGACTACGTGGCCCGCGCCTACGCGGCGGGGTGCGAAGGGACGGTGGTGAGCCGCGCCTGCGGCGTGGTTCCTGACGGCGCCTGGCAGCTGCTGGTGCCCGAGGTTCCGGCGGCACTGCAGCAGCTGGCCGTCTGGTGGCGGGGGCAGTTCGACCTCCCGGTATGGGGGGTGACCGGTTCCAACGGCAAGACGAGCACCAAGGAAATGCTGGCCTGGCTGCTGGCGCAGGCGATGCCGACGCTGGCGACGGCGGGCAACCGCAACAACGATCTGGGGGTGCCGCTGACCCTGCTGCGGCTGCAGCCGGAGCATCGGGCGCTGGTCCTCGAACTGGGCATGAATCATGCCGGCGAACTGGCGCGGCTGGCGCAGTGGTCGCGCCCGACTGCGGGCCTGCTCACCAACGTCGGGGCGTCGCATCTCGAATTCTTCGGCACCCTGGACAATATCGCGCGGGCCAAGGCGGAACTGGCCGCGGCGCTGCCTGCCGGCGCGCCGCTGGTGGTCAATGCGGACAACCGGCTGGCGCTGGACATTGCCCGCCGGCATCCGCAGCTGCGCGCGGTGACGTTTGGCGCCCTGAACGCGGCGGACTTCCGCGCGGCGGACATCGCCGGCGACGCGGACGGCTCGCAGTTCGTCGTCAACGGCCGGCAGTATCGCATTCCGCTCGCCGGGCGGCATCAGGTGCTGAACGCGACGGCGGCGCTGGCGGCATTTGCGGTGCAGACCGGGGCGCTGCCGCCGGCCGGCGAGCTGTTCGCGGGCCTTGCGGTCGACGGGCGCATGGAATGGCGCGAGCATGCGGGCGTGCGCTTTCTGGTCGACTGCTACAACGCCAATCCGCTCTCTGCCGGCGCGCTGCTGGAATCGCTGCCGGCGCTGGCGGGCGGGCGGCGGGTGATCCTGGTGTTTGGCGACATGCTGGAACTGGGCGCGGCGGCGGCGGCGGAGCATGCCGCCATCGGGGTGCAGAGCGTGCCGGCGACGGCGGTGCTGATCACCGTCGGCGAACTGGCGCGCGGCGCGGCGGCGGCCGCCCGGGCGGCGGGGCACCGCTGCGTCGAGGAATGCGCCGATGCGGCGGCGGCGGGCGCGCTGCTGCGCCGGCTGGCGGCGCCGGGTGATGTCGTGGCGCTCAAGGCCTCGCGCGGCGTCAGGCTGGAACGGGCGCTGGCGGTGTTCACGGAGCAGGCGGCATGATCTTCACCCTGGCGGAATACTGCTATCAGCATCAGTTGTGGCATCCCTATTCGCGGGTGCTGCGCTACATCACCGTGCGCGGCGGGCTGGCGATCTTCACCGCGCTGTTCCTGAGCTTTCTGCTCGGGCCGCTGGTGCTGCGCATCCTGCGGCGCTACAAGATCGGGCAGAACATCCGGCAGGAGCATGTCAAGGACCTCTACGCCCTGCACAAGACCAAGCAGGGCACCCCGACGATGGGCGGGATTCTCATTCTCGCCGTGCTGATGCTGACGACCCTGCTGTGGGCGGATCTGAGCCACCTCAACATCAAAATCATGCTGCTGACCACGATCGGGCTGGGGGCGATCGGCTTTTACGACGATTACCTCAAGCTGGTGAAGAAGAACAACAAGGGACTCAAGCCGCGCTACAAGCTGATGGGCCAGGTCGGCATCGGGCTGGTGGTCGGCTGCATGATCTACTTTGGCGGACTGACCGGCGCGAAACTGTGGGGCGCAGGCATCCCGCGCACCCTGGATTCGGTCCTTCCCTTCCTGAGCCAGGACTACACGACGGTGCTGACCGTTCCGTTCATCAAGGATCTGCTGCTGCCGCTCGGCGTCTGCTACCTCTTTTTCGCCATCCTCATGGTGGTGGCGTCGTCGAACGCGGTCAACCTGACCGACGGGCTCGACGGCCTGGCGATCGGGCAGATTACCCTGTGCGCGCTGGTCTACACCATCTTTGCCTATGCGGTCGGCAACTGGCGGATCGCGCATTATCTCAATATCCTCTACATCTCCGGGTCGGGCGAACTGACGGTGTTTTGCGCCGCGCTGCTGGGCGCCGGGCTGGGGTTTCTGTGGTTCAACTGCAATCCGGCGGAGATGTTCATGGGCGATACCGGCTCGCTGTCGCTGGGCGGCATCCTGGGCGTGGTGGCGCTGCTGATCAAGATGGAACTGGTGCTGGTCATTGCCGGCGGCGTGTTCGTGCTGGAAACGCTCTCGGTGATCCTGCAGGTCTGGTCGTACCGCCTGCGCGGCGGCAAGCGGATCTTCCGCATGGCCCCGGTCCACCATCATTTTGAACTGGGCGGCTGGCCGGAACAGCGGGTCGTGGTGCGTTTCTGGATCATGGGGATGATCCTGGCGCTGGCCGCGCTGACCACGCTGAAGCTGCGATGACGACGGTGCGCATGGCCGCCCAATCGCGCGGGGGCACGCAGTGCGCCCGCGCCACTGCCATTAGGACGGAGCAGCGGGGGCGGGCTGGCCGCGCTGACCACGCTGAAGCTGCGATGACGACGGTGCGCATGGCCGCCCAATCGCGCGGGGGCACGCAGTGCGCCCGCGCCACTGCCATTAGGACGGAGCAGCGGGGGCGGGCTGGCCGCGCTGCAGCTGCAATGACGGAGAACAGATGATGGACGTAGCCGGAAAAAAATACCTGATCGTGGGGATTGCCCGTTCGGGGCTGGCGGCGGCGGAACTGCTGCAGGCGCACGGCGCGACGGTGCTGCTGAACGACGGCAAGCCGGCGGAGAAGCTGGGCAAGTTTGCGGCCGGCTACGAGCGGTTCCCGCACCATCTCGGCGGGCATCCGCTTGCTTTGCTGGACGGTGTCAGCGGCGTGATTGCCAGCCCCGGCGTGCCGCCGACGATCCCGCTGCTGGTCGAGGCGCAGCGGCGCGGGATCGAGCTGATCGGCGAAATCGAACTCGGCTGGCGGTTCTGCCGCGGCACGCTGGTCGGGATTACCGGGACCAACGGCAAGACGACGACCACCACCCTGACGGGCGAACTGCTGCGCGCGGCGGGCCTGCCGGCGGTGACCTGCGGCAATATGGGCCATCCGCTGGCGCGTGCGGCGCAGGAGGCGGCGGGCGCGGAACGGGTCTTTGTCTGCGAACTGTCGTCGTTCCAGCTCGAGGGGATCAGCAGCATGCGGCCGCGGGTGGGGGTGCTGCTCAACCTGACCCCAGACCATCAGGACCGCTATCCCGACCTGGAGAGCTACTTTGCGGCCAAGGGTCACCTGTATGACTGCCAGACCGCCGACGACTGGACGGTGGTCAACTGCGCGGACGACAAGGCGCGGGCGCTGGCGGAAACGTCGCGCGCCCGGCGCATCCACATCGGCGCGGGTGCGGACCGGTTCCCCTGGGCGGTCTATCCGTCCGAGGGCAATCTCTGCTGGCGGCGGGACGGGAATGAGGAAGTGATTCTGCCGGCGACGGCCATCAGCATTCCCGGCCCGCACAACCTGGAAAACGCCATGGCGGCGGCCGCGGTGGCCCTGGCCTACGGCGTGGCCGCGACGACGGTGGCGGCGGTGCTGCGGACGTTCCGCGGCGTGGAGCACCGGCTGGAACCGGTGCTGACCATCGACGGCGTCACGTTCATCAACGATTCCAAGGGGACCAACGTTGATGCGGTGGTCAAGTCGCTGCAGTCGTACCGCCAGCCCATCGTCTGGCTCGGCTGCGGCCGGGACAAGGGCGGCGACTTCACGGTGCTTGATCCGCTGGTGCAGATGCATGTGCGGGCGGTGGTGCTGTTCGGCGAACTCGCGGAGACCATCGAGCGGGCGCTGACCAGCCGCCCGGCGATTGTGCGGGCGACGGACATGGCGGATGCGGTGCGCAAGGGCTTTGCCGCCGCCCGGCCGGGCGATGTGGTGCTGCTCTCGCCCGGCGGCACGAGTTTCGACTGGTACAGCGATTTCGAGGAGCGCGGGCGCGTGTTCAAGGATGCGGTGCGCGCGCTGGCGGCGGAGCGCGCGCGGTGAAACGCTGGCTGGCGACGGCGGACCTGCCCCTGCTCATGCTGACCCTGCTGCTGACGCTGCTCGGCCTGCTGATGATCTATTCGGCCAGCACCTATGTGGCGCTGCGCGCGGGGATGCCGTCCGACGCGTTCCTCATCCGCCAGGCGCAGGCCATGGCCATCGGCGCCGGTTTGTTTTTTGTCGGCCTGCTGATCAATCCCGACCTGCTGCACCGGTATCGGGTGCCGCTGATGGTGCTGGTGATCGCCATGCTGGTCATTGTGCTGACCCCGGCGGGCAAGATGGTCAACGGCTCGCGGCGCTGGCTGGACTTCAAGGTGCAGCAGGTGCAGCCCTCGGAGTTTGCCAAACTGACGATGATCATCTACCTGGCCGGACTGGCGCGCGAGCGCAGGCATGCGCCGCTGGGCAGCGTGCTGAACATTCCGCCGCTGGCCGGGTTGATGATCGCGCTGCCGGTGGTGCTGATCGCGGTGGAGACGGACATGGGCACGGCCATGACCGTGGCGCTGATTGCGCTGGTCATGCTGGTGCTGGGCGGCTTGTCCCTGACCCAGGTGACCGGGATCGGCGCTGCCTGCGTCGCCCTGATCATTGCGGTCATCGCCAGCGGCCACGGGATGCACCGGGTCATGGCCTGGTGGAACCCGTGGAATGATGTCGGCGGCATCGGCTACCACAATATCCGCGCGTTTGTGGCGTTCGCCTCGGGCGGCCTGCTGGGTGCGGGATTCGGCGGCGGGGTGCAGAAACTCGGCTACCTGCCGGAGCCGCATACCGATTTCATTTATGCGGTGTGGGGCGAGGAACTGGGCCTGCTCGGCACCGCCATGCTGGCGGCGCTGTTCCTGCTGCTGTTCATGAGCATCATCCGGGTCAGCAGCCAGGCGGCGGACCCGTATCATTCACTGCTGGGCTACGGGATTGCCTTCTGGATCATCAGCCAGGCGCTGATCAATATGCTGGTGGTCACGGGGACCATCCCGACCACGGGCATCCCCCTGCCGTTCATCAGCTACGGCGGCACATCGCTGATGATGCTGCTGTTCGGCATCGGCCTTGTCTGCAATATCGCCCAGCGGACGCGACGGAGCGGACCCCATGCTGCGTGAGACCAAACAGCTGCATTTCACCGCCATCGGCGGCATCGGCATGAGCGGGATCGCGGAGATTCTGGCCAATCTCGGCTATCGGGTGACGGGCTCGGACCAGGCGGAGTCGGCGCAAACGCGGCATCTGCGCGAGCTCGGGGTGAACGTGTTCATCGGCCATCACGCGGAAAATGTGACCGGGGCGGATGTGCTGATCTATTCCTCCGCGGTGGCGCGCGACAACCCGGAACTGGTCGCGGCCCGCGCCTGCGGCATTCCCATCATCCCGCGCGCGGAGATGCTGGGCGAGCTGATGCGGCTGAAATACGGTGTGGCGGTGGCGGGGACCCACGGCAAGACCACGACCAGCTCGATGGTGGCGCGCGTCCTGCAGCATGGCGGGTACGATCCGACGGCGGTGATCGGCGGGCGGGTGAGCTTTCTCGGCAGCAATGCGCGGCTCGGCACCGGCGAGTATTTTGTGGCGGAGGCGGACGAGAGCGACGGGTCGTTCCTGCGCCTGCCGCCGACCCTGGCGGTGGTCACCAACATCGACAACGACCATCTCGACCATTACGGAACGATGGAGGCGCTGCGGCAGGCGTTCCTTGATTTCATCAACCGGGTGCCGTTCTACGGGGTGGCATTTTTGTGCGCCGACGACGCCAACGTGCGTCAGATCCTGCCCGGCGTGGCGAAGAAATTCCGCACCTACGGCCTGGAGCAGAGCGCGGACCTCATGGCTGCCGCCATCCGCACCGAGGGGTTCTGCTCGACCTTCACCGTGCTCGAACGCGGGCATGAGCTGGGGGTCGCGCGGCTGCCCGTTCCCGGGCGGCATAATGTGAGCAATGCGCTGGCGGCCATTTCGGTCGGGTTGGAAATGGGCATGTCGTTTGCCGCGATCGCCGAGGCGCTCGCCGATTTCGGCGGGGTGCAGCGGCGGTTCCAGCGCAAGGGCGCGGCGGCGGGGGTGACCGTGGTGGACGATTACGGCCATCATCCGAGCGAGGTCGCGGCCACCCTGGCGGCGGCGCGCAGCGGCTGGCCGGGCCCGCTGTGGGTGGTCTTCCAGCCGCACCGCTATACGCGCACGCGCGACCTGTACCGCGAATTCGGCGCCAGTTTCGGGCCGGCCGACCGGGTCTTCCTGCTCGACATTTACGCGGCGAGCGAAACGCCGATTCCGGGCGTGAGCAGCGCCATGATCGCGGCGGAGCTGGCCGCCAACCGGGTCGCGGTGACACCGGCCCGCAAGGAGACGGTGGCGGCGGAAGTGGCGGCGGCGGCGGCGCCCGGCACCCTGGTGCTGACCCTGGGCGCGGGCGACGTCTACAAATGCGGCGAGCAGCTGGTAACGCTGCTCAAGGAGCGGCAGTAATGCGCGCGGAACTGCAGGGCAAACATCTTGTCGTGCTGTACGGCGGCCTGTCGGCGGAACGGCCGGTGTCGCTGCGCTCGGGCGCGGCGGTGGCCCAGGCGCTGACGGAGGCGGGCTATCGCGTGACACTGCTGGACGTCGACCGGACGATTGCGGCGCGCCTGGCGGCGGCGCAACCGGATGCGGTTTTCCTGGCACTGCACGGGCGCATGGGCGAGGACGGCACGATCCAGGGCCTGCTCGAGTACCTGGCCATCCCCTACAGCGGGTCAGGGGTGCTGGCGTCCGCGCTGGCGCTCGACAAGCTGCGCAGCAAGCAGGTGTTTACCGCGGCGGGGATCCCGACGCCGCCGTGGCTGGTGGCGGAACGCGGCGGCCCGGTGCCGGCGCCCGCGTCCTATCCCGTGGTCGTCAAACCGATTCTCGAAGGGTCGAGCATCGGGATGTCGCTGGTCCGCTCGGCAGCAGAATTGCCGGCGGCGCTGGAACGCGCTTTCGCCTGTGACGCGACGCTATTGCTGGAAGAGTATCAGGCCGGGCGCGAGATTACCGTGAGCATCATCGGCAACCGGCGGCTGCGGGCGCTGCCCGCGGTCGAAGTGGTGCCGGACAGCGGCTTTTTCGATTATGAGGCGAAGTACACGAAGGGCAAAACGCAGTACATCGTGCCGGCGCGACTGACGGATGATGAAGCGGCGGCGGCGGCGGCGGTGGCGCAGGCGGCGTATCGCGCGCTGGGCTGCCGCGGGCTCGCCCGGGTGGATGTCATCGTGCGGGCCGGCAACCGTCCGACGGTGCTGGAAGTGAACACGCTGCCGGGCATGACCGCCACCAGCCTGGTGCCGAAGGCGGCGGCGGCGGCAGGAATAACCTTTGCGCAGCTGCTCGAGGACGTGCTGGTTCTCGCGCTGCAGGGCGACGATGACGGGGTATAGCGTATGAAAGTGTTCAGCAGCTTCAGCAACCGCCCGCGGCGGAAGAGCAACGTGACCGTGCGGCGCAAGCCGGCGGGCAAGACGCTGGCGGTGCGCACGGCGGGGGCGAAAACCCCGGCGGGCAAACGGCCGGCGGCGCGCAAGGCCGGGCGCGGCGGCAAATCGCTGTTCACCGCGCTGACCATGCCGGCAGCGGACCTGCAGGCGGCGTTCCTCAAGCTGGCGCTGGGGGTGGGCGCACTGGCGCTGCTGCTGATCGTCGCGATCATTCTGACGGAGCTGCGCGGGTTCTACCGCAGCGCCAGCCACTGGCAGGTGACCCAGCTGGCCTTCAGCGGCCAGCAGCGGCTCGGCGAGCCGCTGCTGCGCGACACCTACGAGCATTACCTGGCCACCAAGAACCTGGGGCGGACGCCGCGTGCGTTCGATCTCGACCTGGCCGAACTGCGGCTGTTTTTTCTGGCGCAGGTCAGCGGCCTGGCGGACGTGACGGTGACCCGGGTGCTGCCCGACGGACTGCAGTTTGCCGTGGTGGAGCGCGAACCGGTGGCCCTGGTGCGGTTGGGGGGGCAGGTGGCCTACCAGATCGACCGGCAGGGGGTGCTGTTCACGCTGGCCAATCCCGGCGACTGCCGCTATCCGGTGCTGACCGGCCTGGATGCGAGCCAGCTGGTGGTCGGCCAGGCGAACACGCAGCCGGCGGTGGCCACTGCCCTGCAGCTGCTGGCGGCAATCGACCCGGCCTGGTATCCGCGCATCGCCGAGATCAACACCAGCGACCCGCAGGATGTGGTCGCCTGGGTGGACGGCCACAAGGTGCTGCTCGGCGATGAGGGTTACCGGGAGAAATTCACCACGCTGCATGACCTGCTGCCGCAACTGGCCGGGCGGCGGGTGGAGTATATCAATGTGCGCAGCGCCCTGCGCCCGGCGGTGAAACCGCTCGGCGCGGGGGGCGCGGCGGACGGGCAGCAGCCGGCGGCGGCAAGCGGCCGGTAAGGCGGGACGGACCACGGGGAGGTGAGAGCGAGTGAGTGAGGGAGAATATGTGATCGGGCTGGACCTGGGGAGCACCAAGGTCTGTGCCATCTGCGGGGGGCGCAAGGACGACGGCGGCATCGAGATCATCGGGGTCGGCCAGGCGGAGTCAAACGGCCTGCGCAAGGGAGTGGTGGTCAACATCGACGCCACGGCCAAATCGATCGCCACGGCGGTCGAGGAAATGGAGCTCATGTCCGGGCTGCAGGTCAACTCGGTGTACGCGGGTATTGCCGGCGGGCACATCAAGGGGATGAACAGCAAGGGCGTGGTGGCCATTTCCAACCCGACGAAGGAGATCGGCAAAGCCGACGTCGAGCGGGTGATCGACGCCGCCAAGGCGGTGGCCATTCCGCTGGACCGCGAGGTGATCCACGTCATCACCCAGGAGTTCAAGATCGACGGGCAGGACGGCATCAAGGACCCGGTCGGCATGTCGGGCGTGCGCCTGGAGGCGGACGTGCACATCGTCACCGGGCAGGTGACGTCGGTGAAGAACATCATCCAGGCGGTGCAGCGGGCGAATTACGAAGTTGACGACTTCGTGCTGGCGCCGCTGGCGTCGGCCTATGCGACCCTGACCGAGGACGAGCGCGAGCTCGGGGTGGTGCTGGTGGACATCGGCGGCGGGACCACGGACATCGCGGTGTTTGTCGACGGCAGCATCTGGCACACCGAGGTGCTGGCGATCGGCGGGGAGCACATCACCCGCGATCTGTCGATGGGGCTGCGCACCACCAAGGAAGCGGCGGAAACGCTGAAGTGCGAGCACGGCTGCGCCCTGGCGCGGCTGGTGCCCGAGGAGGCGATGATCGAGGTCCCCAGTGTGGGCGGCCGGCAGTCGCGTCCGCTGCGCAAGCTGGACATGGTCAACATCATCCAGCCGCGGGTCGAGGAGATTTTCATGCTCATCAACCGCGAGATCAAGCGCAGCGGCTACGAGGACCTGGTCGCCGCCGGGGTGGTCATCACCGGCGGTTCGGCGGCGCTGACGGGCATGCAGGAGCTGGGCGAAGAGATCCTCGACCTGCCGGTGCGCATCGGCAATCCGCGCGGGGTGGACGGGCTGGTCGATGTGGTCAACAACCCGAAATACGCCACGGCGGTGGGCCTGGTGCAGTACGGGTTCATGCAGCAGGACGGGGGCAAGGAGAAGTCGCGGAATTTCAGCACGGGCGACAATCTCTTCAAGACGGTTTTCAAGCGGATGAGCGACTGGTACGACGAGTTTTTCTAAACGACAGAAGGCGGCCGCAGGCCGTCAGGGGAGGGGAACGGCAGTGGATATCATCGAATTTGCCGAACAGGAAGTGAGCACGCCGACGCGGATTCGCGTCATTGGCGTGGGCGGCGGCGGCAGCAATGCCGTCAACCGCATGATGGAGGCGGGAGTCAACGGGGTTGAGTTCCATGTGGTCAATACCGACGCGCAGGCCCTGCGCAAATCACCGTGTCCGTCGAAGACGCAGATCGGCACGCAGCTGACGCGCGGCATGGGCGTCGGGTCGATTCCGGAGCGGGGCAAGTGTGCCGCCATTGAGGACCGTGAGCAGCTGCGCGGCCTGGTGGACGGGGCGGACATGATTTTCCTCACCGCCGGCATGGGCGGCGGCACGGGCACCGGCGCGGCGCCGGTGATTGCGCAGCTGGCGCGGGAAGCGGGCATCCTGACCGTGGCCGTGGTGACGCGGCCGTTCGGCTTCGAGGGCCGGCGGCGCAACGCGCAGGCGGACGAGGGGATCAAGGAACTGCGCAAGTATGTGGACACGCTGATCGTCATCCCGAACGACCGCCTGTCGGCGATCGCCGAGCCGAATCTGCCGATCATCGAAGCGTTCCGCAAGGCGGACGACGTGCTGCGCAAGGGCGTGCAGGGGATCAGCGGGCTGATTGTCGAGGACGGCTACATCAATCTTGACTTCGCCGACATCCGCACGATCATGCGCGAAACCGGCGATGCGCTGATGGGCATCGGGGTGGCGGCGGGCGAAAACCGCGCCATTCGCGCCGTGGAAGCGGCGATGAACAGCGAGCTGCTCGAAGGCCAGAGCATCAAGGGGGCGCGCGGCGTGCTGATGGCGTTTGTCGGCGGCCCGACCCTGGGCGCACTGGAAGTCACGGCGGCGGCGGAGATGGTCAAGCAGCTGTGCGACACCGACGACCACACCATTTTCGGCCTGCGCATCGACGAGTCGATGGGCGAGAATGTCATGGTGACGCTGGTGGCCACGGGGATGCCGGCCATGGCGGCAACGGCGGCGAAACCGGCGGCGGAAACCGCAGCGCCCCCGGTCGCGGCGGCGGCGGAACGGCGGCCGGTGGTTGCGCCGGTGCGGATCAGCGAACGCCGGCAGCCGGCGTCGGTCGATCTGCGCCGTCCGGCGTACAAGCGGCAGCAGGAGGAACGGGAGCAGCTGGCGGCGGAAACCCTGGCGCCGGCGCAGGAGTTCACCCAGGACGAGATTGACAACATTCCGACGTTTATCCGCTGGCAGAAGAAGCAGGAGCAGTAGCCATGCGGGCGGAACAGGCGGCGGTCCGCGAGTTGCGGGCCGCCGCGGCGGCGATGGCGGGGCTGGCCAAGCCGGCGGCAGTGCGCCGCCTGACCGCTGCAGCGGACGCGGTCATGGCGTCGTACCGCGCGGGCGGGCAGCTGCTGGCGTTCGGCAACGGCGGCAGTGCGGCTGATGCGCAGCATCTGGTGGCGGAACTGGTGGTGCGGTTGCGGTTTGACCGGCCGGCCCTGCCGGCGGTGGCACTGTCGGTCAATCCGTCGCTGGTCACCGCGGCGGCGAACGATTTCGGCTACGATGCCGTGTTCGTCCGCCAGGTCGAGGCGCATGTCCGGCCGGGCGATGTGGCGGTGGCGATCAGCACCAGCGGCACCTCACCCGGCGTGGTGCAGGCGGCGGCGGCGGCCCGTCAGCGCGGGGCGGTGGTGATCGGGTTGACCGGCAGAACCGGCGGCACACTCAAACGCCACTGCGACCACTGGCTGCCGGTGGCGGCGGCGGCAACGCCGCACGTGCAGGAGGGGCATATCGCGATGATTCACGTGTTGTGCCGGCTGGTCGAGGACGGGCTGTTCGGCGCGCAGGGGGGGCACACATGCGGACGACACTGAAGCCGGCGGCATTGCGCGCGCTGGTCGGGAAACTGGCCGGCCGGCGGGTGGTGGTGACGGGCGATCTGATTCTTGACGCGTATGTCCGGGGCACGGTGCGGCGCATTTCCCAGGAGGCGCCGGTGCCGGTGGTCACGGTCGACGGTGAATCGCAGGCGCTGGGCGGCGCGGCCAACGTGGCGGAGAATATCCGCGCGCTGGGCGGCGTGGTGCGGCTGATCGGCGTGGTGGGCGCCGACGGCGCGGCGGCGGAGATGCGGCAGGTGCTTGACGCATGCGGACTGGCTACCGACGGGCTGATGGTCGACACCCAGCGGCCGACGACGCGCAAGTTGCGCATTATCGCCCAGTCGCAGCAGGTGGTGCGGGTCGACCGGGAAGTGGTGACGCCGATCAGCAGCAGTTTGCGGGCGCGATTGGCGGCGGCAGTGACGAAGGAACTGGCGCAGGCCCACGCGCTGGTGCTCTCCGATTACGGCAAGGGGGTGTTCAGCCGCGAGCTGATCCGCCTGCTGATTGCCGCGGCCCGGCGGCGCGGATTGCCGGTGCTGGTCGATCCGAAAATCGAGCATTTTTACCAGTATGTGCGGGCCAGTGTCATGACGCCGAACACCAACGAACTGGCCGGCGGCGTGGGCAGAGCGCTGAAGGATTATGCCGCACAGCTGGCGGCGGGGCAGCGGGTGCTGCAGCGGCTGAAACTCGAGGCGTTGCTGGTGACGCGCGGACCGGACGGCATGCTGCTGCTGGAGCAGGGGCGGGAGCCGTTTTCCATTCCGACGGTGGCGCGCACGGTGTTTGATGTTACCGGGGCGGGTGATACGGTGATCAGCACGCTGGCCCTGGCCCGGGCGGCCGGGATCGCCTATCCCGCGGCTGCCATGCTGGCCAACTGTGCGGCCGGCATTGTGGTGGGCAAATTGGGTGCGGTCTCCGTCACCCCGCAGGAACTGCGTCAGGCGATCTGAGACACCCCGGGTGCCGGCGGCCCGCGGCGGCGGCCGGCACGTGACCGGCGGGCGCGGCCGGCATGAACCGGTTGCGACGGTGGCAGTCCGCAGCGGGCGCGGTGCTGGCGCCGGCGGATGCTGCAGGCAGCAGAGGAGCGAAGGAACACATGGGTCAGGTAATCACCGCAACTGAATTTGCGCGCGTGCGCGGCGGCCGGAAGGTGGTGTTCACCAACGGCTGTTTCGACATCCTGCATGCGGGGCATGTTGCCTATCTGCAGCAGGCGCGGGCGCTGGGCGACTGCCTGGTGGTCGGACTGAACAGCGACGCGTCGGTGCGCGGACTGGGCAAGGGCCCGCACCGGCCGGTGAATGGCGTTGCGGATCGTGCCGCCGTGCTGGCGGCGCTGGCCTGCGTGGATTATGTCATCGAATTTGACGCACCCACCCCGGCGGACCTGATCGCGGCAGTGCAGCCCGACGTGCTGGTCAAAGGGGGCGACTGGACGGTGGCAACCATCGTCGGCGCGGACACGGTGCGCGCCCGCGGCGGCGAGGTGAAGGTGATCCCGTTCCTGGCGGGGCGCTCGACCACGGGGATGCTGGGAAAAATGGCGCAGCAGGACGTGGCGGTGATCATTCCGGCGCGGTATGCCTCAACCCGCCTGCCGGGCAAGCCGCTGGCGCCGATCGCCGGGCATCCGATGATCGAGTGGGTTTACCGCCAGGCGCAGCGGGCGGCAGGCGTGACCGCGGTGGTGGTGGCGACCGACGATGCGCGGATCGCGGCGGCGGTGCGCGGCTTTGGCGGGGAGGCCGTGCTGACGGGCGTCTGTGCGTCGGGGAGCGATCGCGTGGCGCAGGTCGCGGCAACGCGGCCGGAGCCGGTGATTGTCAATGTGCAGGGTGATGAACCGCTGCTGGCGGGCACGGCGATTGGCGCGGCGGTGCAGGCGCTGCTGCTGGACCCGAACGTCGCGGTGGCGACGGCCGCGGTGGCGCTGCCGGTGGCGGCGGCGGACGATCCCAACGCGGTCAAGGTGGTGTGCGACGACCGCGGCGATGCGCTCTATTTCACCCGCGCGGCCGTTCCCTTTCACCGGGCGCCGGTCACGCGCGAAAAAAAGTATCTGAAGCATCTCGGCATCTATGTGTACCGTCGGGAGGCGCTGGCGCGCTGGGCGGCCCTGCCGCCGGGCGACCTGGAGGAGCGCGAAAAACTGGAGCAGCTGCGCTGGCTGGCGGCGGGCGGGCGCATTCGCGTTGCGGTCATTGCCGGCGATCCCATCGGGGTCGATACCCCGGAGGATCTGGCGGCGGTTGCAGCGCGGCTGCGGGAACATCCCGAGGAAAACATCTTTACGCGGAGCGAAACACGATGAGCGAGGTGCAGCCGGTACAGGTTGGCACGATCACGATCGGCGCGGGCACCGTCCCGGTGCTGGTGGCGGGGCCGTGTGTGCTTGAAAGCGAAGAAATCCAGCGGCGCACCGTGATGACGGTGGCGGAACGCGCGGCGCATTTCGGCATTCCCTACATCATGAAGGCGTCGTTCGACAAGGCCAACCGCACCTCCGCCGCGGGGTACCGCGGCCCGGGTCTCGACGAGGGCCTGGCGGTCATGCGCCGGCTGAAGGAGGAGACCGGGCTGCCGTTTGTGACGGACATCCATCTCCCGGAGCAGGCGGTGCCGGTGGCGCAGGTCGCTGACCTGCTGCAGATCCCCGCCTTCCTCTGCCGGCAGACGGACCTGCTGCTGGCGGCGGCGGCGACGGGCAAGCCGGTCAACATCAAGAAGGGGCAGTGGCTGGCGCCCGAGGATATCGCGCATGCAGCGGGCAAGGTGCGCGGCGCGGGGAACCGGCAGGTGATGGTTACCGAACGGGGCACGGCCTTCGGATATCATGATTGGGTGGTGGATATGCGCTCGTTCCCGGTGATTCGCGGGGCGGGGTTACCGGTGCTGTTCGATGCGACGCACAGCATCCAGAAACCGGGCGGGCAGGGGGACGCCTCGGGCGGCGCGCCGGAATTCATTCTGCCGCTGACCCGCGCGGCTTTGGGCGCGGGTGTGGACGGCATTTTTATGGAAACGCATCCCGACCCGGCGACGGCAAAAAGCGACGGGCCGAACATGCTCCCGCTGGCACAGATTGATGACCTGCTGCGGCTGCTGGCGTTGTTCGGGCGGGCGCGGGCGGAAGGGGGCTGGTAATCATGGGCGATGCCCTGTCGTCCGCGCGGCGGACGCTGGAACTGGAAGCGGCGGCGGTGCGGGCGCTGATCCCGCGCCTGAACGTCAGTTTTACCCGGGCGGTGGACCTGATCGTCGCCTGCCGCGGCCGGGTGGTGGTCTCGGGCATGGGCAAATCGGGCGCGATCGCGCGCAAGCTGGCGGCGACGCTGGCGAGCACCGGCACCCCCGCGCTGTTCCTGCATCCCGCCGAGGGGAGCCACGGCGACCTCGGCATGGTGACGCGCGGTGATGTGGTGATCGCACTGTCCACCAGCGGCGAGACGGAGGAGCTGAAACTGCTGCTGCCGGCGCTGCACCGGCTGCAGACCCCGGTCATTGCCCTGTGCGGGCGGGCGGATTCGACCCTGGCGCGCGACAGCAGCGTCATGATCGACATTGCGGTCAGCGACGAGGCCTGCCCGCTGGGGCTGGCGCCCACGACTTCGACCACGGCCGCGCTGGCGATGGCTGATGCGCTGGCGATGGCGGTGCTGGCGCGGCGCAACTTCACCCGCGAGGATTTTGCCGCCCTGCATCCGGGGGGCATGCTCGGGCGGCAGCTGCTGCTGCGGGTGAGCGACCTGATGCATGCGGGCGATGAACTGCCGCGGGTCGGCCCCGACGACGATTTTACGCGGGTGCTGTGCGAAATGACGGGCAAGCGCCTGGGCTGCACGGTGGTGATTGACGGTGCGGGACTGCTGGCGGGGATCATCACCGACGGCGATCTGCGGCGCATTCTCGAACGGATTGGCGACGTGCGCGGACTGACCGCGCGACAGATGATGACTGCCGGGCCGCGCACAGTTGACCCGACGGCGCTGGCGGCGGCGGCGCTGGCGAAAATGAGCGAGCATCAAATCACCTCGCTGCTGGTGACCGATCAGGGCCGCCCGGTGGGGATTCTGCATATTCATGATGTGCTGCGGGCAGGCATCCGGTGAACCGGAAACTGCGGCAGATCCTGATCGGGCTGACCTTTGCCATCGCCGGCTATATCATCATATTCGGCCCGAACGGCTATCTTGACCAGCGGGCGCATGTGCGCGAGATCGAGCTGCTGCGCGAGCAGAACCGCAAACTGGGCGAGCAGAACGACAAGCTGCAGCAGGAAATCGGCGCCCTGGAAAACGACCGCTCCTATAACGAGAAACTGGCGCGGGAGATGCTCGGGTACCAGAGTCCGGGGGAGATTCCGCTGCGGGTGGAAATGGTCGGGGATACCGCCGCGCCTGCGGCGCGCTGATTGCCGGCAGTTGCCGCGCGGCGGCGTGATTGCTATAATTGCACCCTAAGCATTCGCCTCGGCCGCTTCCGGCGGGGGGAGCAGCGGCGCATTCGCAGGGAGCACGCCGCCCGCATACGGTGTGCTGCTGCTGGCAGTGGACAGCAGATGACGGGGGAGGGGGACAACAGCAATGAAATTGCGCGCCTACGATCTGGGCGATACGATTGAACCCGGCCCGCTGGTCAGTGCGTTCGGCGTGGCGCAGGCCACCCGCTGGGAAGACGCGCTGGTGGTGTCCTTCCGCGAGCATGACGTGTACGTGTACCAGTTCGGGGCGGTGGTGTTTTTCGGACACACCGAAGAGGAAGTATTCGAATTTTGTGCGGAACTCGACCGGGTGACCGGGAAGAAATACCACCCGTCACGGGCGGAAACCTACACCTACGAGGTGGTTGAAGATCCCCCGTTCCCGGTGAAGGACTGGACGGACGAGGAGTTTGTTCTTGACCGTTACGATGACGTGGCGTATTTCAATGTGGCGCATCTGGAAACCCGCTACCTGAAAGTGCTGGCGTTTGTGCTGGCGCAGAGCACGACCCTGGAGCGGTTTGACCGCCAGGCGGATGTGCTCGAAGAGGAAAGCGAACAGACCCTGGCGTGGTACGAAAAGCGCATTAATTTTCTGCCGCTGCTGCTGAACCGGCCGCTGACGGCGACCATCCGCCTGCTGCGCGAGCGGCAGAAGATCATGTCGGAACTGATGGTGGTGGAAAAGCCGCGCATCACCTGGACGGATACGGTCTGTGACGAGATTTACGAGGCGCTGGCCCGCCATTTTGAGGTGTCGCGCCGCGGCCGGGTGGTGGAAGTGAAGCTGAACTACTGCCTGGAAACTGCGAAGACGCTGGCCTCCATTGCAGAGGCCAGCCGCAACACCTTCCTCGAATTCCTGATCACCATCCTCATCATTTGGGAAGTCATCTGGGAATTCATCAAGCCCGCCCACTGACGGCGGCGCGGATCAGTTCCCGTCGCGCAGCCGGACCGTGATCTCGCGGGCGGCGCTGTTGCGCACCAGGGTGACGGTGACCTCACGACCGGCGAGACGCTTGATTTTGGCGAACAGGTCGGCGGGATCAGCGACCGGTTCGCCCGCAAAGCGGGTGATGATGTCGCCGCGCAGGATATCCGCGTCGAAGGCCGGCGAACGGTTGACCACGATCTTGACAATGACCCCGCGATTGCTCTGCAGCTGCCGGCGCGTCGCCTCATCGAGCGGCTGGACATAGACGCCGAACAGGGCGGGCCGGGTCTTGCGCCAGAAGGTGGCGGAATAACTGTAATAATCGACCGCCTGCGGGACATACCGCACCTGGGCCTCGCCCTGAATGACCTGGGTGATGGTG
>CAZFBR010000023.1:0-22957 GCA_964517215.1 uncultured bacterium | reverse complement strand
GACTATCGCCGCGCCGGCGACAGCGGCATCATCGAGATCCCCATCGGCAGCGCGGGAACCGAGGCAACGGCGCTCTTCCTTGAGCGCATCACGCCAGCCAACCTGCGCCGCCTGCTCGACCAGCTGCAGGCGCAGCCGCACGACGGGCCGAAACTGCTCGCGATCATCAGCCATACCTACTGTTTCCCGCCGCGCACATGGCAGGCGGGGCTGGACCCGTGGGAAAACTGGCAGCCGCGCACCGCGGTGACCTGGAAGCTGCGGCAGGCGCTGCGGGCGAGCGGCGTGGCGAAACTGGCGCCGGCGGCGCTGTACGACCGGCTGGCCGGCCGGTTGCGCGCGGCGATGACGGACAAGATACGGCTGCTGGCCGAATATGGTACATTTGTCGATCTGCCGGAGGCGCTGGCCCTGGCCAAGGAGAAGGTGTGATATGGACGTGGCATTGAGCAAACCGCTGATTGAAGAGGACGACCTGGCGCTGATGAAGGATGCGCTGCTCTCGGGGTGGCTGGCGCACGGCCCGTACAACAAGCAGTTCGAGCAGGCGTTCACGGCCTATACCGGCTGCAAACACGCGATCACCATGAACTCGTGCACCTCGGCGCTCTTCCTCGCCGTGGCGGCGAACAATATCCGCGGCGAGGTGGTGATCCCGAGCTTTACCTTCGTCGCCACCGCCAATGCGGTCGAAACCGCCGGGGCGACCTGCGCATTCGCCGACGTCGATTATGCCACGGCCTGCGTCACGGCGGAAACGATCGCCGCCGCGCTGACCCCGCGCACCGAGGCGATCATGGTCGTGCATTACGGCGGCCAGCCGTGCGTGATGGAACCGATCGAGCAGCTGGCGCGCACGCGCGGGCTGAAGCTGATCGAGGACTCCGCCGAGACGATCGGCGGGACCTGTCACGGGGTGAAGACCGGGGCGCGCAATACCGGCTGCTTCTCGTTCTTCCCGACGAAGAACCTGACCACGGGCGAGGGCGGGATGTACACCACCAACGACGACGCCGAGGCGCAGCGGGTGCGCACCCTGATGGGGCACGGCATCGCCAGCAGCACCTACCAGCGCGAGAAGGCGGAACGCCCGTGGCTGCGCGCGGCGACGATGGCGGGCTACAATTTCCGCATGAGCAACGTGCTCGCTGCGCTGGGCGTGGCGCAGATGAAGAAGCTCGACGCGATGAACGACCGCCGCCGGGCGATCGCCGCGCGCTTTTCCGCCGGGCTGGCGCTGCCGGAGATCGACCTGCCGGTTGAGCTGCCGGGGATGCACCACGTCTACCAGATGTACACCGTCAAGGTGAAGGGCGTCGACCGCACGCAGTTCCTGCGCGAGCTACGCGGACTGGGGATCGCCGCCAGCGTGCATTTCGATCCGCCGGTGCACACGCAGCCGTACTATCGCGACAAATACCCGGGGGTCAAACTCCCGGTCACCGAGCAGCTCGCCGAGACGATTGTCACCCTGCCGATGTACCCGCAGATGACCGATGCGGAGATCGAGGCGACCATCGCCGGCGTGCAGGCCGCGCTGGCCAAAACGCGGGGGTAAGTCATGCGCATCGTTTTCTGGGGCAATAGCGCACGCGGCGTCGCCTGCCTTGAACGTGTGCTGGCGGAAGGATTCGATGTCGTGGCGGTGGTCGGGCAGACGACGGCGCCGGGCGCGGCGCGTGAGGTGCTGGATATCGCGCGCGAACGGAACCTCCCCTACTACGCGCCGGCGCAGGCGGGCGACCCGGAACTGCTCGCGGCGCTGCGCGATCTGCGGCCCGACCTGTTCATCCTCGCGGGCTATGCGCGCATCCTGCCGCCGGCGGTGCTGGCAATCCCGCCGCACGGGTCGCTCAACCTGCACGGCGGCCGCCTGCCGGAATACCGCGGCGGGTCGCCGCTCAACTGGCAGATCATCAACGGCGAGCGGGAAATCGGCATCAGCATCATCATGCTCGATGCGGGGATTGATACGGGGCCGCTGGTGAACGAGCGGCGCATTCCGCTGACCGGCGACATGGGCTATACCGAGGTGCAGGCCGCAACGCTGCGCCTTTTTCCCGACATGCTGGTTGAGGCGCTGCGCGCGCTGGCGGCGAATACGCTGCGCCCGCGTCCGCAGGACGAGAGCCGTGCCGCCTACTACACCAAGCGCTATCAGCGCGACGGGCTGATCCGCTGGGAGCGCCTGACCGCAGTGCAGGTGCATAATCTGGTGCGGGCGCTGACGGCGCCCTGCCCGGGCGCGTTCGCCCGGCGCGGCGGGGAAACGATCATCATCCATTGCACGCGACTGCTTGAAGAGACGGTGCATGGCCCGGCGGGCCGGGTCGCGCTGCGCCGCGGCGACGCGGTGATTGTCTGCGCCGCCGACCGCGGCCTGCTGGTCGAGGAAGTGTCGGTCAATGGCGTGCGCCAGACCGCCGGCGCGGCCTTCAAGCTGGGTGACGACCTTGGCTGAACCGCGCATTATCATCGCCATCAGCAGCTTTTATCCCATCGTCGGCGGGGCGGAACGGCAGGCGCAGAACCTTGCGCGCATCCTCAAGGCGCGCGGAATCGACATGCGCATCGTCACCCGCGCCCATCCCGATGCGCCGGCGCGGGAGATCATCGACGGAGTCGAGGTGGTGCGCCTCGCCGGGTACGGGCCGAAGCCGGTGAAACTGGCGCTGCTCTTTCTCGCTCATGCCGCCTATTTCCGGCAGCGGCGCGGGACCTTCGACCTGGTGCATATCTTCCAGCTCGATTCGCATGCGACCTTTGCCACCCTGCTCAAGCCGCTCATGGGCGGGGCGAAGCTCATGGTCAAGATGGCCAATCTCGGGCCGTGGGGCGAGATGCACCGCCTGCGCGGACTGACCGGGCGCTGGCGCAAGGCGCTCTTCCGCCGGCGCATCGAACTGCTGACGGGAACCTGCAGCGATGTGGTCACCGAGCTGTCGCGCGACGGCTTTTTGCCGGAGCGGATCAAGATCATTCCCACCGGGATCGACACCGAACGCTATCAGCCGCCGACGGCGGCGGAGAAGCAGGCGCTGCGCGCGGAGCTGGGCGTCACGGCCGGAGCGCCGGTGGCGGTTTTCACCGGGCGGCTGACCCCGCAGAAGGCGGTCGATGTGCTGCTGCGCGCGTGGCGGCAGGTTGAGCAGCGCTGCCCGCAGGCGGAACTGCTGATCCTCGGCGGCGGGAGCGAGGAGCAGCAGCTGCGCGCGCTGCAGGCGGAGCTGGGGCTGCAGCGCGCACGGTTCTGCGGGCTGCAGGCCGATGTGCGGCCGTACCTGCGTGCCGGCGATGTCTTTGTTTTCCCGTCGCGCGCCGACGGCCTCTCCAATTCCTTCCTCGAGGCGATGGCGTGCGGGCTGGTGCCGGTGGCGACCGACTACGGCGGTGCGCGCGAGGTGGTGCGGCACGGCGAAAACGGCTACCTCATCGGCATTGACGACGAGCAGGCGCTGGCCGACCGTGTGGTCGAGGCGCTGCTTCATCCCGACCGGGAAAAAATGGCGCAACGGGTGCGCGCGGATGTTGCGGCCTATGCCTCGCTGACCAGCGTCGCGGACAAGTACCTGGCGGAGTACCGCCGGCTGACCGGGATTCACCCCGCCTGACCCCGCGCGCCGGGGGTGGCTGTAATAAAAAGTACAGGCAGGCGGGTGGCGGTTATGGTACAATGTTATGGGTTATTGAGCCGTTGCCGCGGGTAACGGACAGGAGGGTGCCATGCGCAAGGTGATGGTCATTGTGGTGGTGCTGGCGGTTATCGCCGGGATTGTCTATTCGCAGCGCAGCGAGGCGCTGACCGCCAAGGTGACGAGTGTCGAAGGCGAGGCAACCGTCGTGGTTAACGGCGCCGAGCAACCGGCTACGGTGGGCATGGCGGTGCCGCAGGGTGCGACCATCCGCACGGCGGCGGGCGGGCAGGTTGACGTCTGCCTGAAAGAGGAAGTGGCGGTCCGGGTGCAGGGCAACGGCGAGGCCGTGCTGACGCAGAATTCCCGCAACCGGCTTACCGGCACCAACCAGATCGACATCAACCTCAAGCAGGGCGAACTGCTCAACCGGGTGGACAACCTGCCGTCCGGATCGGCATATTCCGTGCGGACGTCATCGGCCGTCTGCGGTGTGCGCGGCACGCGGTTCGGGGTCTCGGCCAGCGGCGACGGCACCGAGATCGGGGTCATGGACGGCTCCGTGGTGATGAAGTTCGGCGATCAGGAACGAACGCTGACCAACGACCAGATCATGAGCATTTACCGCGGCCGGGAGGCGACGGATATCAAGAAGATGTCCGAACGCCAGCGGTCGCGCCTGAAACCCTGCGGCCTGCTCAACTTCAAGGAAGTGGTCAATGCCACCCGCGCCATGGTGGACCTGCATAACAGCAACATCATCGTGCAGGATATCATGGCGTACTTTGCGGAGAACGGGCGCTATCCGGCGACGCTCGCCGAGGTGTACCCCGTCGAAAAGAAGGACCAGTTCGGCCATGCGTACATCTACCGGCTGGAGAACGGCAAGTTTTTCCTGGCGTCGATGGGTGAAGACGGCATCCCGGGCACCGGCGACGACATTGTCATGACGCAGTAATTGCGGAGACAAAAACGGGGGCCGGATTGTTCCGGCCCCCGTTCAGTTTTTGGGGCGGACGGCCGATAGTGAGAGTATGGACCAGAACCGCTATCTCGAATTGCTTACCGGATTGCTGCTCAACAAGAAGCCGCAGCAGCTCGAACCGTTGTTCAAACAGCGGGTCGAGGAGATGCGCAAGTGCATCGAAGCCGAACTGGCCCGCCGCAAAGCCGCCCACCCCGCCGCCTGACCGGAAAACCGCATATTTTCCCATCGCCACATTGACGTCAATCGTGTCTTTTTCCTGCCGGAAGGTATGACTCTGCCACTTCGCACATGTGGCAAGGGGATTGCATGATATTGTCTTGGGATTGGGGTGAACGGATGGCGGGCAGTTGCGGGCGCAGCAGCGTGCGGGCGAGCGCCGGCGGCGCTGGTTACTATCGGCGGATGTCGATTGACCGAATGGCTGACGGGTTGTTTCCGGAAAACATGATCAGTGCGCGCGTTGTTGCGCAGGCGACCGGCGTGTCAGGTGCCAAGGATGAAGGGCGGTGCACTCTTTGCGGTCGTGGCGAAGGCCGACTGGCGATGCTTGCGGCGGCAGATGCAGTGGGATTTGGCCGGCGATGAGTATCGACAGCATCGTGCTTGGGATGATAGCCGGCGTCGCGCTGCTGCTCACTGCTGTGGTGATATGGCGCGACTCAACGATGAACCGGTGGCTGCGCTGGGCGCTGCTGACGGGAGTGGGACTGCTTTTGGTGATTGGTATCATCGTGGTGCGCGGCCCGAGAATTGTCGGTCACAAATCTGGATGTCCTGTCGCGCCTCTGGCTCCGTTACGACAACAGATGCTTGCCGACACAGACGCGTCTGCGGCAGCAAGCGGTGCTTCTGCGGTAGCGTGTGAATAGACCGGGGAGGAAATATCGACACTGCGCAGCAGCCATTATCGATTTTGCGAGCAGAACTGAATGAAGCGAGAAAACGGGCTGCCGAAACGGTGACGCTGACTGATGCGGAACTTCAGCAAATCGAAACGGTAATAGCTGTTGCGGACAGATTGGCCGAATGAATCGTAGAACGTTTGGCGCAACTCAGGCTTGGTGTCGTTGTACTTTTGACACTCCCGCCGGGGTATGGTAATTTACCGTTCATATAATTGGGTGCGCAGAAGCGAACCCCGCAGACAACCCATCCGGCGGAAAAACCGGCCAAGGAGGAGTGTATGGCACAGCAACTGATCGTCAACGGTCTCGTCGTCACAGGCGGCGACAACAGCAAGGTGATTCCGGGCGGCGCTGTCTGCTACGACGGCGCGACCATTGTCGAAGTCGGCACCACTGCTGACCTCGAAAAGAAATATCCGGCGGCGCAGAAGCGCAACGTGAACGGCATGGTGGTCATGCCCGGTTTCATCTGCGCGCACCACCATTTCTATTCGACCATGGCCCGCGGCATGGGCATCCCGGGGACGCCGGCGGCGAATTTCGTCGAGGTGCTTGAACGCCTGTGGTGGAAGGTCGACTATGCGCTGACCATGGAGGATGTGAAGTACAGCGCCCTCATCCCGCTGGCGGAGTGCATCCGCAACGGCACGACCTCGATCATCGACCATCATGCCGGCCCGTCCTGCCGGGAGGGCTCGCTCGATGTGATCGCCGACACGGTGAAGCAGGCGGGCCTGCGCGCCTCGCTCTGCTACGAGGTTTCCGACCGCAATGTGGCGGGCGGCGGCGTCGACGAGAACCTGCGCTTCATCAGGCGCTGCCAAAAGGAAAAGGATCCGCAGCTCGCGGCCCTGCTCGGCCTGCACGCCTCGTTCACCGTGGGCGATGCGACCCTCGAGCGCTGTGCGGCCGAAGCCAGGGCGCTGGGTGCGGGCTTCCACACCCACGTCGCCGAGGACAAGTCGGACGTCGAGCATTGCCAGAAGACCTACGGCATGGGCGTGGTCGAGCGCTTCCACAAATTCGGGGTGACGGGCGAAAAGTCGATCTTCGTCCACTGCATCCACATCGCGGAAAAGGAGATGGAAATCCTCGCGGCGACGAAGACGGCGGCGGTGCACAACCCCGAATCGAACATGAACAACGCGGTGGGCGCGGCCAAGGTGCTGACCATGCTGAAGAAGGGCGTGCTGGTCGGCCTCGGCACGGACGGCATGGGTTCGGACATGCCGGTGCAGATGCGCTGCGGCTACCTGCTGCACCGCCACGAGCAGCGCGACCCGCGCGTGGCGTTTTGCGAAATGCCGCAGCTGCTGCTGCAGAACAACCGCACCATCGCCAACCGGCAGTTCAGCGTCAAGGTCGGCGAACTGGCGGCGGGCTGCGCGGCGGACATCATTGTGGTCGATTATATTCCGCCGACGCCGTTCGGGTCGGACAATTTCCTCGGCCACTTCATCTTCGGCATGGTCGACGCCACGGTGGACACCACCATCGGCTCCGGCAAGGTCCTGATGGAGGGGAAGAAGATTGTGTCGCTCGATGAGCAGGCGATCGCGGCGAAGTCGCGCGAACTGGCGCCGAAGATGTGGGCGCGGCGCCGGGCGAACGACTGATGCGGCTCAGAATCCACACCTATCCGGATCCGGTGCTCCGCCGCTGCGGGGCGCCGGTGCCGGCCATCGACGATCGCATCCGCACCCTGGTGCAGGACATGATCGAGACGATGAACGCCGACGAGGGACTGGGCCTTGCCGCCCCGCAGGTGGGTGAATCGCTCCGCCTGTTCGTGCTGCGCGACCAGCAGGATCCGGAGAAGGTGTATGCGGTGATCAACCCGTCGCTGGAACTGGCGGGGGAGATGCTGGTTGACGAGGAGGGGTGCCTCTCGGTCCCCGGCAAGCGCGCTGAGGTCAAGCGCTGGGCGAAGGCGACCCTTCGTTTCACCGATGTTGACGGCAAGGAATGTGTGCTGGCGGGCGAGGGCTACTTTGCCCGGGCCATGCAGCATGAGTACGACCACCTCGAAGGCATTGTCTTCGTCGACCGGCTGCCCGAGAAGAAGCGGGCGGAAGTGCTGGCGCGGGACAACGCCACGCGCGAGGACGTGCAAAAACTGCGGCGACGGACGTAGTGGCGATGTCGGGTTCGGGGCACGACGGCGTTCTGGCGGCCGGCCATGACCATGCAGCCGGCGCCCGCGGACGGGCTGCCGGCGCACCGGCAGGACGGTGCGCATGACCAATCCGGGTGCCGGCCGTGTGCTGCGGGTGGTCGGCTGCAGCGGCGGCGATTTCGGCCTGCCGGCGTTTGCCGCACTCGCGGCGGCGGGGCATGAACTCGTGCTGCTGCTCACCCCGCCCGCCCGCCCGGCGGGGCGCGGACGCGAACTGACTCCCTGTCCGGCGGAACGCTGGGCGCGGGAGCACGGGGTGCCCGTCGGTATCGCTGCAGACATCAACGCGCCGGATGCGCTGGCGGCGATCACTGCGGCGCAGCCGGACGTGCTGCTGGTGGTTGATTTCGGGCAGATTCTGCGCGCGCCCGTGCTGCAGGCGCCGCGCCTGGCGGCGGTCAATTTGCACGGCTCGCTGCTCCCCGCGTTGCGCGGGGCGGAGCCGGTGCGGCGGGCGGTGCTCGACGGCCTCGCCGAGACCGGGGTAACGACGATCACCATGGACGAGCATGTTGATACCGGCGGCATTCTGCTGACGGCAACGCTGCCGGTGGCGGCGGACGAGACCTATGGCACCCTGCGCGCGAAACTGGCGCAACTGGGTGCGGCAGTGACGGTGCGGACGCTGGCGGGCCTGGCGGACGGCAGCATCCGGCCGCAGGCGCAGGACCATACGCGCGCCTCGCTGGCGAAGAAGCTGGCGAAAGAGGAACGGGGCATCGACTGGACGCGCCCGGCGGCGGTGCTTGACCGGCAGGTGCGCGGGCTGTCGCCCGCGCCCGGCGCCCATACGCTGCGCGCGGGCAAACGGCTGGTGATCAGCGCCGCGCGCCCGGTGGCGGGTTCCGGGGCGGCGGGGAAGGTGGTTGCCCTTGATCCGCTGACGCTGGCGACGGGCGACGGGCATTTGGAGCTGGTGCGGGTGCAACCGGAGGGGAAGCGGGAGATGACAGCGGCTGAATTCGTGCGCGGCTACCGGCCGGCGGCCGGTGAACAGTGGGGCGGCTGATGCTTTCGCTGCGCTGGCACCTGACCCTGCTGGCATCGCTCGGCACGGTGCTCTTTGCCGCGCTGCTGCTGGCGGCGTCGTTCCAGCCGCACGTGCGCGTCTGGGGCATGCTGGCATTTGCGGTACTGCTGCTCTATTTCATGGCGCGGTCCATCCGCCTGCCCGGCGGGGTGGGGGTGCATGGCACGCGGCTCATGCTGCCGCTGGTGCTGCTCTGGGGCAAAGTGTTCGGACTCGGGCTCGACGACATTCGCCGGCAGATGATCGCCATCAACAACCGCAACGTGGCGCGCCGCCTGCGCGGCCGCCATATCAAAAATGTACTGATCCTCTTCCCGCACTGCCTGCAATGGTGGGAATGCAGCTACAAGATCACCACCGACGTGGACAACTGCCGCGAATGCGGCAAGTGCGGCATTCCCGCAATCCGCGCGGCGGCGAAGAAGCACGGGCTCAAGGTGATGGTGGTCACCGGCGGCACCGAGGCGCGCCGGCAGATCAAGCAGTCGCAGAGCGACCTCATCGTCGCCTGCGCCTGCGAGCGCGACCTGCTGGGGGGGATTTTCGACGTGCGCCAGTCGCCCGTCTTCGGCATTCTCAACCGCCGGCCCAACGGCCCCTGTCGCAGCACGAATATCGATATCAATGAGCTGGTCGGCATTCTCGACCGCGCGATGACGGGGACCCTGTAACATGTATCCGTTCTACGACTGGACCATGCTGCTCATCCTGCCGGCGCTGCTGCTGTCGTTCTGGGCGCAGCACAAGGTGTCGTCGGCCTTCGCGCGCTGGTCGCAGGTGCGCACCCGCGCCAATCTGACCGGCGCGCAGGTGGCGCAGCGGCTGCTGCTGACCGCGGGCCTGCCCGGGGTGACGGTGGAGCGGACGCAGGGGCAGCTCGACGACCATTACGACCCGCGCGCGCAGGTGCTGCGCCTGTCGCCCGGCGTGGCCGGGGTGCCGTCGGTGGCGGCGGCGGGGATTGCGGCCCACGAAATCGGGCATGCGGTCCAGCACCGCGAGGCGTTCGTCCTTTTCGCGGCGCGGTCGGCCATTGTCCCGGTGGCGAATATCGGTTCGCAGGCGGCCATGCCGCTCTTCCTCCTCGGCCTGCTGTTTGGCTCGGGGTTCATGATGAACCTCGGCATCATCGCCTTTTCGGCGGCAGTGGCCTTCCAGCTGGTGACCCTGCCGGTCGAGCTCGACGCCTCGCGCCGGGCGCTCGCGCTGCTGCGCGGCAGCAATATCCTCGCGGCGGACGAACTGCCGGGGGCGCGGGCGGTGCTCACCGCCGCGGCGTTCACCTACCTTGCGGCGACGCTGATGGCGGTGCTGCAGCTGCTGCGGCTGATCGTGCTGCGCGGATCGCATGATGATTGACCTGCATACGCACATCCTGCCCGGGTTCGACGACGGTCCGGCATCGTCCGAGGAATCGCTGGCCATGCTGCGCCAGGCGGCGGACCAGGGGATCACCGAGCTGGTCGCCAGCCCGCATGTGATGAAGGGGAGCTACGACCATACGCCGGAGAGCATCGCCCGCGGCGTGGCGGAGCTGCAGGCGCTGGCGCAGGCGGCGGGGATCCCGGTCAAGCTGCATGTCGGCGGCGAAGTGTACCTTGACTTTGACGTGCTCGAGGCGGCGAAGGAGCAGCGGGCGATTACGCTCGGCGCCGGCCGGTATGTGCTGCTTGAATTTCCCGCCATGGGCCTGCCGCAGGGGATGGATGAGATCGTGTTCGAGCTGCAGATCCGCGGCTATCATCCGATCCTGGCGCATCCCGAGCGGAATCTCGACATTATCAACAAGCCCTCGCTCCTCTATGAGCTGGTGTACAAGGGGGTGCTGGTGCAGCAGAACGCGGGCGCGCTGCTCGGCTATTTCGGCAATTCGGTGCGCGAGGTGGCGCGGCTCTTTTTGGAGCATCATCTGGTGCATGCGGTCGCGAGCGACGCGCATGATGCGCGCCAGCGCACCTTCTGCCAGCGGGAGTGGGTGGCGCTGGCGACGCCGCTGCTGGGCGCGGATAATGTCGCCCAGCTGACCACCACGGTCCCGGGCGCCATCATCCGCGGCGAGGAAGTCGATTTCAACGAGCCGCTGCAGCTGGTCGAGGGGGGTTGGCTGCAGGACCTCAGGCAGTGGTGGCGGCGGCGGGCGCAATGACCGACCAGCTGGCGCTCTTTCCGACCGTGGCCGCGCCCGCGCCCGCGCCACGCACCTACGTGTCGATGTATGACGACCTGCTCAAGGAGACGGCACAGGCGATGCTGCTCGCGCCCGGCTGCGCGACGCGCGACGACCTCTTCAACCTGCTGCAGGAAAAGCTGCCGCAGGCGTCGCCCGCGACCCGGCGGGTCAATGCCTACAAGATCCTCGAGCGTTTTTTCCCGCCGGGCGTGCCGCAGCCGCCGGTGGTGGCGTGGTGGCCGCAGCTGACGGAACGCGACCGCCTGCAGCTGCTGCTCTACGAGTTCGGTTTCAGCGACCACCTGGTCGATGATTTTCTCCGCCAGGTGCTCTGTCCGCTGGCGCAGGCGGGCCGGCGGGTGCTCCCCGTCGAAGTCCTGCATGCCTTTGTCACCGTCTGTCTGCTGCGGCCCGACCGCAAGTCGGGCGACCGGCTGCTGCGGCTGCTCAAAAAGGCGGGCTGGGTGACGGTGGCCGGCGAGGATTTGCATCTGCAGGCGGTGGCGCCGTCCTGGGCGGTGATGCTCTACTGCCTGCATCGCGAGTTCGGGGACGGGCGGGCGTACCCGCTGGCGGCGCTGTTGGCGGCGCGGTTCCGGCATGTTTTTTTCCTGACGGAAAGCGCGGTTGAGGAAGTGCTGCTGCAGGCGTGGAATGCGCAGTTTATCATCTACGAAACCCAGATGTCGCCGGTCGGCTTCCGGCTGGCGCGGACGCTGGCCGGCCTGACCGCCGCCCCGCCCCCCCCCCTGATGGAGGTGTCCCATGGCTGACGCTGCCCTGGTCGTGCGCCCGGCGCGGCTGACCGATGTGGAGAAGATGCAGGCGCTGATCAGCCGCTATGCGGAGCGGCGGCTGATGCTCAACCGCAAGCTGCTGGAACTCTACAGCGACATCCGCGAGTATCAGGTGGTGGCGCGCGGCGACGAAATTCTCGGCACCTGCGCCCTGCACATCTTCTGGTCGGACCTGGCGGAGATCCGCGCGCTGACGGTGGCGGAGGAGCTGCAGGGCCGGGGCTACGGCGGCAGGCTCGTTGACGCCTGCATTGCCGAGGCGCGGCACCTGGGCATCCGGCGCGTGTTCGCGCTGACCTATGTCGGCGGCTTCTTTCAGAAGATCGGTTTTCGCGATGCCGCCAAAAGTGAGCTGCCGCAGAAGGTATGGATGGAATGCGTGCGCTGCCCGAAGTTTCCCAATTGCGACGAGCAGGCGCTGGTGAAGGACCTGGACTGATGGAACCCGTTCGCTTTGTCAATACCGCCGACTGGTATGCCGGCCGGCCGCCGGTCTACTACGACCTCGAAACGGTGCTGCTGACCGGGCAGGCGCCCGACCGCGGGCTGTTCGTGCCCGAGCGCACGTTCACGGTGCCGCCGGAGGTGATCCGCTCTTTCCCGGGCCGGCCCTACGCCGATCTCGCCTACGCAGTCATGCAGCCGTATTTTTCGGGCATGCCCGCCGCTGATTTTCGGGCGCTGATCGATGCCGCCTACGGCAGCGTGCAGGCGCCGGTGCGCGAACTGTATCCGCGCCACTATGTGCTGGAGCTGTTCCGCAACTGGACCTACGCCTTCAAGGATTTTGCCGCGCAGCTGGTCGCCGGCGCGGTGAATTATTACCTGGACAAGCGCGACCGCGCGGCGGTGGTTTTTGTCGGCACCAGCGGCGATACCGGCCCGGCCATCGCCCAGGCGTTTCTCGGCAAGCCGCGCGCGCTGGTGGTGGTGCTGTTCCCGGCGCGCGGGGTGACCGCGCAGCAGCGGCGGCAGATGACCACGCTGGGGGACAATGTGCTCTGCGTCGAGGTGGACGGCGATTTCCACGAATGCCAGGAACTGGCCAAGGGCGCGCTCGAGGACCCGCGCCTGAAGGGGGTCAACCCGACCTCGGCCAACTCGATCAACTGGGGGCGGTTTATCCCGCAGGCGGTCTTCTCGTACTGGCTCTACTCCCGCGTCTGCACCTGGCCGGAACCGGTGACGATCTGCATCCCGACGGGGAACGCCGGGCATATCGGCGCCAACTTCCTTGCGGCGCCGGGGATCGGCGGGCTGCCGATTCGCCATTATGTGGCGCCCCACAACCTGAACAATTATCTCGTGCGCATGCTCGAAGAAGAGGCGCTTGAGGTGACGGTGCACGATACGTTCGACTGCCTGTCGAACGCGATGAACGTCAAGAAGCCGAACAATATCCCGCGTATCCTGTACCTGTTCAATCGCGACCTGGCGAAGATGCGCGAACTGATTGTGCCGGTGACGGTTGATGACGCACTGACGGCGGCGACCATCCGCCGGGTCTACGAGGAGACGGGCTACCTGCTTGATGTCCACGGCGCGGTGGCGGTGGCGGGCGCGCTGCAGTATCGCCGGCAGTTCGGCGACGAGGTGAAAATCGGGACGTTCCTCACGGCCGACCCGGGCAAGTTCCCGGAAAAGATCGAGCGGATCATCGGGTTCCGCCCGGAACTCCCCGAGCGGCTGGCACGGCAGGCAACGCTGCCCGAGGTGAATGTCCACCGGCTCAAGCCGCGCGATCTGGCGGGACTCGCCGCCATCGCCCAGGCCGCCTATCGCGAGCGCTTCACCCGCTGATGGCGCCCGGCCGGTTTTCCCCGCGCCCGCGGGCAACCGGAAAAGCAACCGGCGATCTTCGGGCGCGGGATGTCCGAGGTTTGGGCCCGCGGCCGCGGGCGCTGACGGCCGCAACGGCACCGGAGGTGGTGCAACGCCGGCAGGCGACGGCGCAGCTGGCGGTTCTGCAGCGGGCCTATCCCGACGCGCGCTGCGCCCTTCATTTCCGCAATCATTTCGAACTGGCGGTCGCGGTCATGCTCTCGGCGCAGACGACCGATGTGGCGGTGAACAGGGTGACCCCCGCGCTGTTCGCCCGCTGGCCGGATGCGGCGGCGCTGGCGCAGGCATCCGTTGCCGACGTGGCGGCGGTGATCCGCGCGCTGGGGCTCTACCGGGCCAAGGCGGCGAACGCGGTGGCGGCGGCGCAGGTGCTGGTGCGGGACTTCGGCGGGACGGTGCCTGCCGCGCACGACGACCTGCGGCGGCTGCCCGGGGTCGGGCGCAAAACCGCGAACGTCATCCTGAACGTCGCGTTTGGCGCGCCGGCGGTGGCGGTGGACACGCATGTGGCGCGGGTGAGCGTCCGGCTCGGCTGGACGCGGGCAACGACCCCTGACGGGATCGAACGCGATCTGATGGCGCTACTGCCGCGCCGGCAGTGGGGTGTGGTTAACCATCTGCTGATTGCGCATGGGCGCGCCTGCTGCCGCGCGCGCGCGCCGCGCTGTCCGGCCTGTCCGGTGGCGCGAACCTGCCCGTACGGGGAGAAAACACCATGAGACTGTGCCTGCGGTTGCTGCTGCCGCTCGCCCTGCTTGTCGCGGGGTGCGGCAAGGTCGTGGATGCCAGCAAGTTCACGTCGGCCCGGCTGCTCGATGATGGCCGTACGATTGTCTATGCCGTGCACGAGCTCGTGTACCGCCCGGCGTCGGGGCTGGCCGCCGTTCCCGACGGTGGAATACCCGATTATTTGAAATATGCCGCGGTCGTCGGCCGGTACGACCGGAGCAGCGGCCGGGTAATGGCGACCACCCGGCTGGACACTGCCCGCTGGCTGCCGGGCCAGGGCGCAGCGAGCATTATCGACGCGCGCGGTGACTGGGTGCTGGTGCGCTGCGCCGGGCAGTTGCACGACACCCTGCAGAGCGCGACCGCATACTTTGTGCTGCAGGGCGTCGCCCTTGCGGTGCAGCCGCTCGACCTTGATGCCCGCCTGCAGGCGAACGGGCTGACGCTGACGGAACTGTATTTCGCTGATGCGCGGGGCACCCTCGCGGCGGTGGTGACGCGTGCGGATGGCAACCGGGAAATTCGCTGCCGGCTGGCGGACGGGACCTGGCGCGCGCCGCTGGCGGGGCAGTTGCAGCAGGTGGATGACAGCGAAGTATTCATCTGGCAGGGCGGTCAGCAGCTGCTGGGCTATGACCCGGTGCGTGACCTCCGGCGCATGGTGCCGGCCAATACCGTGCCGCCGCGGCCCGAGCCGGCGGCCGGGGTTACGGTTGCCAATGACCGGCTCGAATACGGGATCCGTGCCGACAGCGGCTGGCAGTATGCGCCGCTGCCGCTGACCCTCGCGGATGCGTTGCCATAAGCCGCGCTGACACGATTGCTGTCACCGGTCGCGGCGCTTGGTTGTGCCGGACGATGCCGGACGTGCGGCTGACTGGCGAAAAAAAAGCCCGCCCGGTGCACAGCACCGGGCGGGCGAGAGCGCTGGCGTGACTTACATCTGCGGGGCCGGGGCGTTACCCGGGGTGGCGATGGGGGCCAGCACACCGTTCAGCGGATGCAACTCCTCATCGGTCAGGAAGATCTTCACATCGCGTGCGGCCCGGCGCGATTCGTACCACTTGGTGAAGATATCCTGCTGCAGCCGGCTGTTGAGTTCGCGTTCAACCTGAGTCCGGAACTCCTCGTAATGGGCCATGTCGGCGTCCTGTTTCTTGCGGACGCTGACGATGTGGTAGCCGAACGCGGAGCGGATGGGCTGGCTGTACCCGCCGACCGGGATGGCGTCGAGCTGCTCGGAAACCTGTGAAATGATGAAGGAATTGCGGATCAGTTCCTTGTCCAGCGATTCAAATTTTTCGGTATCGAAGAGCATGGGGTCAAGGAAGCGGGCCAGGAGGCCGACGTTGCCGCCGGCGGCCGCGCTGGCGGCGCCGGAATAGCGGCGGGCCACCTCGGCGAACGGCCGGCCGGCCTTGAGCTCGGCGACAGCCTGCTCCGCCTTGGCACGGGCCAATGCCCGCTCGGCGTCGCCCACCAGGCGGCGGCGGATACCGTCACGAACCTTCTCCAGCGGGAACGGCTCGTTTTCAAACCGTTCCAGCACCTCGATGACATGAAAACCGAAATCGGTCTGCACAACGCCGGTCAGGGTGCCCGGGGTCGCGGCGAACGCGGCTGCTTCAAACTCCGCCACCATGGCCCCCTTGCCGAATGTGCCCAGATCGCCGCCGGCGGCCCGCGACCCGGAATCTTCGGAATACTGCTGTGCCGCGCGGGCGAATTCCAGCTGCTTTTTCAGCAGCATCTCCCGGATATTCTCCGCCTTGGTGCGCTGCCGGCTGATCAGCTCGGCATCGCTCCCCTTGGGGGCGGCCAGGAGGATATGGCGGGCATGGACGCGCAACGGCTGGGCGAAGTCCGCGCGATGCTCCTGATAGTAGGCCAGGACGCGCGAATCGCTGACGTACAGCTCGGGCTTGATCAGGATCTGCGCCAGGTCGAACTGGCGGTAGTAGGTGGAATAATAGTTCTGCAGGTCCGATTGCGACGTGCGCAGGTTGCTGACGATCGCATCCTGCAGCTTGTACAGCATGAGCTGCTCGCGCCGCTCGCGCTCCAGCTGCAGCCACTGCTGGGCCGGCATTTTGGTGCGATACATGTCGAAACGGCCGGCGTCAAACTGCCCCTGTTCGTTGCGAAACGACGGTTCGGCGTACTTGATGAACTGGAGCAACTCTTCGTCGGTCACGACGATTCCCATGTCCGCCGCTTCCTGCAATTCGACTGTGCGGCGGATCAGTTCGTCGAGCACCCCCTGCCGCGCCGCCGCTTCCTCATCGGCGGGGATGCTGCCGCCGTTGCGCTCGCGCAGCTGGTCGAGATAACGGTTCAGCGCTTCATCGTAATCCATGCGGCTGATGGCAACGCCGTCGACCGAGGCGACGTTCAGCTGCGGATCATTGCCCGAACCGGCCTGCATGCCCCAGGCGTAGAAGATGAAGGCGACAAAGGTGATGACCACCACCCAGAAAATCGGCTTCATAACGCTGCGTAACCAGGTAAACATGTCTGTCCCGTCCCGAAAAGAGGAGATGTGCCAACCGCATCATTGCTGGCAAAATCGGCAGTAACTATAACTGATTTGTGGCGGGAACGCAAGTTATTTGGTACACTGCCGGTAATGGACAATGCCTTTGCGGCGGTTCGCGCGGCCATGGTGGCGGAGCAGGTGCGCGCGCGCGGGGTGCGCGACCCGCGGGTATTGCAGGCCATGGCCGCGGTGCCGCGGCACCGGTTTGTGGCACCGACGCTGGCGGGTGAGGCCTATGCCGATTATCCCCTCCCCCTGACCGACGGCCAGACCATTTCCCAGCCGTTTATGGTGGCGGCCATGGCGGAGCTGCTGCAGGCGCCGGCCGGGTCACGGGTTCTGGAAATTGGCGCCGGCTGCGGGTACCTTGCCGCGGTGCTGGCGGCGATGGGCCTGCAGGTGTATGCCATGGAGCTGCGGCCGCAGCTGGCCCGGCAGGCGGGGCGGTTGCTGCGGGCGCTGGGGTATCCGGTGCGGCTGATCGCAGCGGACGGCTACGCTGGCTGGCGGGAGGCCGCGCCGTTTGCGGGGATCGTGGTCTCCGCCGCGCCGCCGGCAATCCCCGCCGACCTGCCGCGGCAGTTGACGGACAGCAGGCGGCTGGTGATTCCGGTGGGTGCGGGCGAGCAGCGCCTGCTTTGCCTCACCCGGCGCGGTGAGCGGCTGGAAACGCGGGAAATGTTCGGGGTTCGCTTTGTGCCGCTCGTGCATGCAGGACAGCGCCCGGCGGAAAAGGAGCAGTAATGCATACAGCTTTTGTCGTGCTGACGAATGAATGCGCACGCGGATGCACCTGGTGCTGCAATCGCGCCACGCCGCCGCGGACGGGCGACCGCCTGCGCGGCGCCAGCGGACCGGCCCTGGCCGGATTGCGTGAATTGGGGGTTACGCGGCTGATCCTGAGCGGCGGCGAGCCGGCAACGGTGCCGGAACTGCCGGATTGGCTGCGCGGCGCCCGGGCGGCGGCCATGAGCACGCTGCTTCTGACCAACGGGGAAGGGCTCACCGCCGCGCAGGTGGCGGCGTGGCGCGCGGCCGGGCTTGACGCCGCAACCTGCTCGCTGCCGTCGGTGGCGGACGCGGAACTGCCGACCATCGACGGGGTGCTTGATGATGCGCAGGCGCGGCTGCGCGCGCTGCGCGGCGGCGGGCTGGAACACGCCACCCTGCTGGCCTGCGTGACTCGTGACAATCTGGAGCATATCGCGGCGCTGATCGACTGGGCGGACCGCGAGCATGCCGGCCTGCTGCTGCAGCCGCTGCACCTGCCGGACGGGCATCCGGAGCAGGCGCGCACCCTGGCCGGACTGACGGGCACGGCCTGGGAGCGGGTCGACAACCTCTTGCGGCCGTGGGCGGAGGCAAACCACTGCGGCGGCTATTATCAGCTCTGGGTCGATCTGTACCTTGACCTGGGCGCCACGCCGGTATCATGCTTTATGGGGTGCGAGACGCTCGTGGTCGATCCCGACGCCAGCGTCAGCGCCTGCTTTCACCGCCGCGATCTCCCGTGCGGCAATCTGCTGGATGACGACGTGCGCGAACTGACGATGAAGTTGTTTGCCGCCAGCGACCAGGTGTTTGACGCGACCTGTTTCGGCCGCCACTGCCTGGCGCTTTTCACCGACCGCTGACTGCCGGGAAACGCGGGGCGCGTCGTAGCGGCAGCGGCGGCGTGTCCCGCAGTGGCGTCCCGGAGTCAAATGGTGGGCGCCGGCCCGGATGATCCTGCCGCGGGTTTTTGCCTAATGCTGTGCGAGGCGTGCGGCGAGCTCGCGGTGCTTGACGGCAGTGGCGGCGAACAATGCGTCGAAAACCGCCGGCAGGCCGGTGCGCAGCACCCCCACACCCTGTTCGGTAATCCCGCCTTTCGTGGCCACCCGGCCGATGGCCTGCGAAAAATCCATCGACTGATCGAGCAGCAGGCGCGACCAGCCGCGCAGGGTGATTTTCAGCATGTGTTCCGCCTGCGCGGGGTCGAGCTCGCCCGCCCGCAGCGCCGCCTGCAGGTATTCGTCGGCGATCGCGGAGAGGAGGCCGGGCGCGCAGCTGGTCAGGTCGGCGGCAAGCGCGAAATGGCGCTCCGCGATCAGCACGACCGTGGCCAGCGTCCCGAGCAGCTGTTCGCAGCGCGCCGCAGCGTCCGGCGGGACGGCCGGATCATGGCAGAGCAGGGCAACGCCGTCGCGCACTTCCGCGGTGACGCTCGGGATGCATTTTGAGTTGCGGCCCGGCCGGATTTCGCCGAGATCGGCGAGCGTCACGCCGGCGGCGAGCGAGACGAGATGCGTTTCCGTGCGCAGGGCGGGGAGCAGTGCGCGCAGCAGGGGGAGTGTCTCCAGCGGTTTGACGCAGAGAAAGAGCAGGCCTGCCTGCCGGGCGACGGCAGCGGCATCTGCCGTTACCGTTGCGCCGGGAAGCTCAGCGGTCGCCCGCGCGCGCGACGCGGCCGACCGCGCAGCGATGCACAACTGCGCTGCCGGCACCGCCTGTGCCGCGACAAAACCGCGTGCCAGCATGCCGCCCATACTGCCGTAGCCGATAATCCCGATCATGGTCCGTTCCTCCGCCAGCAGGCGCATTGGATTATGAGTCATGTAGCACAGGTTGCCGCGGTGGCGCAAGCGCGGGCGATTATGCCGGGAGCATGGCACGATCGCTGTCTTTTGTGCGAGCGACCGGCACCGGAAGGAAACGGATTATGCAACCGGCGGCAACGGGGCACGGGTAACGGGGTGCCGGCGGCATGAACGCCGGCGCAGCGGCCATTGCGGCCTGATGCCCGGGTTGCTTGACGCTCCCGGCGAAAGATAGTACAAAGGGACGGGCGGTCGGGGTGTGACTGCACGGGGAGCGCGGATGGCGGCAGCGGTAGCGGCGGAACTGACGCAGCGATACGGTACGCGCGTGCGTTGTGCCGTGCCGCTGGCGACGCTGACGACGTTCGGGATCGGCGGTCCGGCTGAGCTGCTCTTTGCAGCAACCACCGCGGCTGAACTGACTGACGCGGTTATGGTCGCGCGGCGCGCGGGGATGCCGGTGCTGGTGCTGGGCGGCGGCAGCAATGTGCTGGCCGACGATGCCGGCTGGCGTGGACTGGTGGTGCTTGACCGCACCAGCGGGCTGGCGTTCGCCGGCACGACGGTAACTGCGGTTTCAGGCACGGCCACGGCGCGACTGGCACTGGCGACGGCACGGGCAGGGCTGGCGGGACTGGAATTTGCCGGCGGGATCTGCGGGACAGTTGGCGGCGCCGTGCGCGGCAATGCCGGCGCCTACGGGCGCGGGATTGGTGATGCGCTGGTGCGGGCGACGCTGCTCCTGCCTGACGGCACCACCGCGACGGTTGGCCGTGACTGGTTCGGGTTCGCCTACCGGCACAGCCGGCTGGCGGATGAGCCGGCGACGCTGCTGCTCGATGCGACCTGGGAACTGGCGGCGGGTGACGCGGCGGCGCTGCAGCAGGTGATCATTGATGATCGCGCGCGGCGCCTGGAACAGCATCCGTACGGCTTTGGCTGCGCCGGCAGTTTTTTTCGCAATCTGCCGCCGCTGCCCGGTGGCGAGCGCAAACGGGCGGCGGGCGAACTGCTGGATCGCGCGGGCGCCAAGGGCCAGCGGGCGGGCGGGGCGGAGATTTTCCGCGGGCATGCGAATTTCATCATCAATACCGGCGGGGCAACCGCCGCGGACGTGAAAGAGCTGGCGCAACGGGCGCAGCGGCTGGTGCGTGACTTGTGCGGTGAAAACCTGCACCCGGAAGTGCAGTTCCTTGGAGCACAGTAATGACGGCACCCCATGGCGGTGATCCGCTGGGCACAGCGGCGATGAGCGATCTGTTCAAGGAGCTGGACGAAATCCTCGCCCAGTCGCCTGAGTCGTCGCTGCCGGCATCGGCAGCGGGCGTGGCGGCAACGGCTGCGCCGGAGTTGTTTGCCGATCCGCTGTGGCAGGAGCTGACCGCACCGGCCGCGGAGTCGGCGGCAGCGGCGACCGTGTTTGGCGGTGAAGTGTCGGGGGCGGAATCCGCTCCGGCCGGAATGGCGCTGACGCCGCTGGCGGAGCTGCTGGCAATACTGCCGCCGGCGGAAGAACCGGATGCGCCCCTGCCGCCGGAACCGCCGGCTATGGCGGCGGAACAGCTGCTTATGGCAGCCGCAGCGGCGCCGCCGCCGGTGGTTGAGCCGACGGCGGACATGGCGGATATGGTGCTGATTGCGGAGTCGGCAGTCCCGGACGAACTGGCGCATCCGCTGCCCGCAGCGCCGGCGGATATGTCGGTTGCCGGACCGGCGCCGGAGCCGGTCGCAGCGAGTGCGGACCTGCCGCTGCCGGACCTTGATCTGGACAAACTGCTGGCGATGGGAACGCCGGTAGCTTCGCCGGCGGTGGCAACGCCGGATACGCCGGCTGTTGCACCGGTTCCGGCCCCGGCCGCCGCGGATGCGGACCTGCCGCTGCCTGACCTTGATCTGGACAAGCTGCTGGCGATGGAAACGCCGGCAGCTTCGCCGGCAGTGGCAACGCCGGATACGCCGGCTGCCGCATCGGTTCCGGCCCCGGTCGCAGCGAGTGCTGATCTGCCGCTGCCTGACCTTGATCTGGACAAGCTGCTGGCGATGGAAACGCCGGCAGCTTCGCCGGCGGTGGCAACGCCGGATACGCCGGTTGCCGCACCGGTTCCGGCCCCGGTCGCAGCGAGTGCTGACCTGCCGCTTTCCGGTATTGACCTGGACAAGCTGCTGGCCATGGCCCCGGTCGCAGCAGTCGGCACGGCAGCAGCAACAGCGGCGATGACGGCGCGCACGGCACCGCCGGCGGGCGAGTACGACCAAAATGATCCCGCCGCATGTTTCGACGAAGGGAACGCCTGGCGGGCCAAGGGCGCGTTCGGGCGGGCGGCGGAGTGCTATGAACGGGCGATTGTGCTGGACGGGCGGTTCGTCAAGGCCTATTGCAACCTGGCCGGCGTGCTGTTTGAGCTGGGTGAGCGCGCCGCGGCGGAGGAAAAACTGCGGGCCGCGCTGAAAATCGATCCGCAGAACAGTGTCATCAAAGAAAATCTTGCCGGGATGCGGCGTGCGGAACGCCGCAAGCGGCGCTGGTAACGCAATACTTTCAGCCCAAGGAGGCGGAAACAATGTCAACCATCACCACAGTACGCGGCCGCGAGATCATCGATTCACGCGGCAACCCGACCGTTGAGGTCGAGGTGTTCCTCGAATGCGGGGCCTGGGGCCGGGCGGCGGTGCCGTCGGGCGCCTCAACCGGCGAGCACGAAGCGGTCGAGCTGCGCGACGACGAGAAAGGCCGGTTCATGGGCAAGGGCGTGCGCAAGGCCGTGCGCAATGTCAATGAAAAACTGGCGCCGGAAGTCATCGGCATGGACGCGACCGACCAGGTGTTGATCGACGAGACCATGCTGGCGCTTGACGGGACGCGCAACAAGGGCAAGTTCGGCGCCAATGCCATCCTTGGCGTGTCACTGGCGGTGGCCAAGGCCGCGGCCATGGCGGCCAACCTGCCGCTGTACAAGTACCTCGGCGGCACGTCGGCGCGCGAGCTGCCGGTGCCGATGATGAACGTGATGAACGGCGGCGCGCATGCGGACAATAACGTCGACATCCAGGAATTCATGATCATGCCGGTCGGCGCACCGAATTTCCGCGAGGCGGTCCGCTGGTCGTCGGAAGTGTTCCACACCCTGAAAAAGATCCTCAAGGGGCGCAAACTGGCCACTGCCGTCGGCGACGAGGGCGGGTTCGCCCCCGACCTGCCGTCGAACGAGGAGGCGCTCAAGGTTATCGTCGAGGCGATCAAGGGTGCGGGCTTCAAGGCGGGCAAGGACTTCCTGCTGGCCATCGATGCGGCCTCGTCGTCGTTCTACAAGAGCGGCGCCTACATGCTGGCCAATGAGAAACAGAAGAAGAACGCCGCCGCCATGGTCGATTACTACGCCATGCTCTGCGACAAGTACCCGATCATCTCGATCGAGAACGGCCTCGCCGAGAACGACTGGAAGGGCTGGGAGCAGCTGACGAAGAAGCTGGGCGACCGCGTGCAGATCGTCGGCGACGACCTGTTTGTCACCACCACCGAGCGCATTGTCACGGGCATTGAGCAGGGACGCGCCAACGCGGTCCTGATCAAGC
>CAZFBR010000022.1:0-23851 GCA_964517215.1 uncultured bacterium | reverse complement strand
CGCGACATTGGTTGTGCTTTTCGTCTGACCATTACCTTTGTGTTGCAGGCGGTAACTGAAGTTGGAGCGTCGGAAGCGGAATGGTATGGTGTCTTCATTGGCATTAAGAATTATGCGGAGGCGGATGACCTCGAATACTGCAGCAAGGACGCGGTCGAGACGTGGCAGGCATGGCAGGCGCTCGGCATGCCACCGGAAAACGGACGGCTGCTGATTGATGAGCAGGCGACGAAGGAGAACATCATTGCGGCTTTGCAGTGGCTGGCACGGGTGGCCGGGCCGGAAGACCGCGTGGTCCTCTTTTATTCAGGGCATGGCACGCAGGAACCGAACGGGGCCAGCGCCAACCGTGAACCGGACAAGGCGCAGGAGTATCTCGCCCCGTACAACAGCCAAAATGCCAATTTTGATTTTGACCTTGCCGACGACCGTATCGGCGAACTGCTCGATGCGGTACCTGCGCAGGTGCAGGTGGTGGTGCTGGATGCCTGTTATGCCGGCGGTTTTCGCCAGGAGCTCGAACGGCATGAAGGACGGATGGTGCTGATGGCGTCGCAGGAGAATCAGACCTCAGGCGAGAGCACCAAATTCAAGGGCGGACTGCTGGTGGGTGTGGTGCTGCAGGCCCTGCGCGAATTTGCACCGCAGGGTGTTCCGGCCGGCGAAGTGGTGCGGGCCGCGCGCCTGCGGGTGGCGCGGATCTGCCCGGAATGCTTTGCTGATATGGGCGGCAGCTATCGCCGTTGTCCTGAATGCGGTACCGTCCTGACGGGCGACCAACGCGCTCAGCAGGCGGTGGTTACCTCAACGTTGGCCGCGGAATTGCCCCTACAATTGGGGCATGTCACCACACAAAAACGTCCAATTCGTCCACTTGACAGATAAGGAATAGGGTATTACAATGAGGTGGTTGCCAATTCAAGGAGGAGGGGTGATTATGCACAAGATGCTGATGGCAGTTCTGGCAGTACTGATGATGGTGGTAGCGGCGGGCGCGGTAAATCCCGGTGAAACGGTGGTGCGGGAGATTTACTTCGACCTCGACAAGGCGGTCATTCGGGCCGATGCCATCCCAACCTTGCGGGAAGTGGCGGCGCTGATGCGGCAGTACCCGGAAATGGGTATTGTCCTTTCCGGATACACCTGTGATTTGGCGTCGAATGAGTACAATCAGCGGCTGGCCCGTCGTCGCGCTGATGCGGCGCTGAACTGGCTGGTGACGAATGAAAATGTCGCGCGCAGCCGGGTGCTGGATTCGAGTTATGGTGAAGAGCGGCCGGCATATCCGAACGACACGGAACTGAACCGCCGCAAGAACCGGCGTGTGTTGATTACCTTGGCGTTGCCGCGGGTTGCAGCCCCGGCGGCTCCGGTCGTGGCTCCGGCTCCGGTAGTTCCGGCGGCCCCGGCGGCCCCGCAGACGGTGCTCAAGAAAGTAACGACGTCAGTGCTTGACGCCAATGGCAACTTCATTGCCAATCTGCCGGACGGGAATTTCACGGTGACGGAAAACGGCGAGCGTCGCGAAATCGTGCGGGTGACGCAGCAGATGGCGGCGCAGCGCGGCACGCTGGGGCTGCTGCTTGACAACAGCAACAGCAACTGCCTGATCGACCTGCGTGATGCGTCGCGCGAGTTTATCGGGCAGCGCAATCCGGAAGACAAACTCATCCTGATGACGATCAATGACAATCTGGAGCTGCTGAGCCAGCTGCAGCATGACCGGACCGGCCAGATGCAGATTGTCAACGGGTTGCAGCGCTTTGGATTCACCCACCTGTATGACGGCATCTATGAAGCCGTGAGCAGCCACCTGGCCGGCCAGACCGCGCCGCGGTTCCTCATGGTGATGAGCGACGGCGTCGACGAAGGGAGCCCGCTTGAGGATAACGACGGCGGCAGCGTGCGGTCGCTGGATCAGGCGATTGCCGCAGCCAATCAGCAGGGGGTGAAGATCTTTACCGTGGAACTGGGGCCGACGTGGCCGGAAGGAACGGCGGCGCTGCAGAAGCTGTCCCAGGCCACCGGCGGCAAGTACATGGTGTGGGATATCGACGCGTTCACGTCGCAGTTTGCGGAGATTTTCCGCCAGCTTGGTTCGGGGCTCACCGGCAGCTATACCATCGAGTACAAGTCCTTCCCGGGGATTACGGCGGAAGCAGTGGTGGGGAGCAGCACCGGTCGCGTGCGGTAAACGGCACAAACCAACAGCAGACAGAGCGGGTGGCGGGATTCTCCGCCACCCGCTTTTTTTTGACCGCCAACCTGCAGCGTCTACGTGTACGTTTGAGAATACCGGCAATTCATTTGCGCCATACCACGCGCATCCATGGCGCGCAGCATGCGCTGTTGCCTGCGTTATGCCAGGATATCCAGGGAGCCGCCCACGCCCGGAGGTGAACCGGAAGTGGGGGTTGCATTGCTCCCGACGCTCAAATTCATGGCCGACGGCGCCGCAGTGAGCGAGGCAAACTGATCGCTCAGCTTCAGCATCGCCGACATCGGATCCGCGGACGGCAACGCCGTCTGGAAGAGCGGACCCTTGGTGTCAGGTGCAACATACTGACTCTTCATTTGGGAAAAAGCCGCCAGGATACCGCTGGTTTGCATAGCACCCACCCCCTTTCGGACGTGTCTGCCAGAAACCTTCTTTAATTATTATACCACATCGGCAAACGGCAATTATTGATAATTTACATCACATTGAATGGCAAAAAGATACCGATGGCTGATAAGGCGCGATTGCTGTGCGGTAGTGGTTTGTGGATGAATCAAAAAAACGACTGGGGATGGACGAAGAGTCGATCCCTGCTTAATTGATCGTGAAAGTGAGTGGCTGGGGAGGGACGGTGAGGCGGTCCCTGCTAATTGATTGTGAAAGTGAGTGGCTGGGGAGCAGGGACTCGAACCCCGACAAGCAACTCCAGAGGCTGCTGTCCTACCATTAGACGACTCCCCACCAGCACGACAATTATACTGTACTTTTTTGCTTCTGTCAAGCGTAGCCTACAACGTCGATGTGCACTGCGGGCAGCGCTTGGCATTGAGCGGAATCTGCGAACAGCAGTGCGGGCATTCCTTGGTGTTGGGCGCCGCCGCCGGTGCGGGTTCGTTCTTTTTCAGCTTCATGAGGGTGCGCACCAGCAGGAAGACCGAGAAGGCGACAATAACAAAGCTGACGATGCTGTTGATGAATTTGCCGTAATTGAGGGTTACGGCGCCGGCTTCCTTGGCCAGTTCCAGGGTGGCGTACGGGGCGGGTGATTTGGCCCCTTCCTTGAGGACGGCGAACATATTGGCGAAATCAACGCTGCCGAGGAGGACACCGATCGGCGGCATGATGATGTCGGCAACCAGCGAGGAGACAATGGCGCCGAATGCTGCGCCGATGATGACACCGACCGCCATGTCAACCACATTGCCCTTGACCGCAAAATCACGAAAGTCCTTCAGCATGATTCGCCTCCTTGAACTTGATGAGGTAACTATATTTATTGTTGTCGCATTTGTCAATTACCAATTGCATGCCTGTGCATTGACGCTGGCGGGCGGGGTTGCTACGATGGGCCATGCTGCAGGAAAGGATGGCCCGCTGATGCGCGTGTCGATGTTGCTGCCGGTTTATAATGAACAGGCGCGGATTGCCGGCTGCCTGGACGCGCTGGCGGCGCAGACCATGCCGCGTGACGCGTTCGAAATACTCATCGCCGATGGCGGGTCGACGGATGCGACCCGGCGGCTGGTGGCGGAGTATGCCGCGCAGCATCCCGACCTGCAGCTCCGGCTGCTCGACAATCCGCTGCGCTCGACCGCCGCCGGACTCAATGTTGCCGTGCGTGCCGCGACCGGGGCCGTGCTGGCCCGCGTTGACGGTCATAGCGTGGTCCCGCCGCACTACCTGAGCGAACTGGAAAAAACGCTGACGGAACCCGGGGTCTGGGCGGCGGGTGCGGCGGTGGTGAATGCCGATCCCGCAGCGGCAACGGTGTGGGCGGCGATGACGTCGCCCTTTGGCTGCGGCGGGTCGGATTATCGCACGCCGGGCACGGTGCGCGAGGTGGCGTCGGTGCAGGCAGCTGCCTACCGCCGCGAGGTGATTGACCGGGTCGGGCAGTTCGACGAAACCATGCAGCATGCCGAAGACGACGAGTACAACTGGCGGGTGACGCAGGCGGGCGGGCGCATCATTCTGCGCGGTGATCTGCAGCTCGGGTATTATCCGCGCCGCACCGGCGCGGAACTGGCGCGGCAGATGTACAATTACGGGCGCGGGCGGGTGCGCATGCTGAAAAAGCATCCGCGCTACCTGCGGGTGAAACACCTCGTGCCGGCGCTCTTCGTGCTCGTCTGGTACCCGGCGGTGCTGGCACTCGCGCTCGTCGTCCTGCTGGCGGCCGGCGGGCGACTGCCGCTGTGGTGGGCACTGCTCCCCGCGGTGCCGCTGGCGGCGTATGGTGTGGTGCATCTGCTCGCAGTCATGCGCGCGGGATTGCGGGAGCGGGCGATGGTGGCCGAGTTCCAGCGCTGTCTGCTGGCGATTCATACCGGGTATGGCTGCGGGTTTATCCGGCAGCTGTTTGCCCGGAACTAACTGATGCGGAACGGATTGATCATGGATATGCTGGAAAAAGCGGTGGCCCTGGCGGTAACGGCGCATCAGGGGCAGACGGATAAGGCGAACAAACCCTACATCCTGCATCCGCTGCGGGTGATGCAGCGCGTCAGCGGCATGCCGGCCCGATGCGCGGCGGTGCTGCATGATGTGCTGGAAGACAGCGACTGTACGCCGGCCGACCTGCGTCGGGCGGGGATCAGTCCGCGCGTCATTGCGGCAGTGCAGGCGCTGACCCGCCGGCGGGGGGAGAGCTACGCGGCATTCGTCCGCCGTGCCGGGCGCAATCCCATTGCCCGGCAGGTGAAGATCGCTGACCTCGAGGATAATATGGATATTCGCCGCCTGTCGCGCCTGACGCCACAGAGCGTCACGCGTCTCAAACGCTACCTCGCCGCATGGCGGCAACTGAGCGGGGTGCGCTGATGCGCACGGCAGCGGGTGCGACGGTTGCTGTCGTCATGGGGAGCGAGCGCGATGCCGCGGTGATGCGCGCCGCCGGTGAGGAACTCGAACGACATGGGATTGCCTATGAAGTGCGGGTGCTCTCCGCGCATCGTCAGCCCGACGCGGTGGCGCGCTACGCCAAACGCGCGGCTGGGCGCGGGGTTAAAGTGATCATCGCCGGGGCGGGCCTGGCGGCAGCGCTCCCGGGCGCCATCGCCAGCCATACAACCCTGCCGGTCATCGGCGTGCCGCTGGCCGTGAAGGAACTGCAGGGACTTGACGCGCTGCTCAGCATGGCGCAGATGCCGTCGGGTGTTCCCGTTGCCACCGTCGGGATCGGGGCGGCGCGCAATGCGGCGCTGCTGGCGGTGCGCATCCTGGCGCTGGCCCGGCCGGCAACCGTGCCCGCTTCGCGACGGGCAGGCCGGCGGACCCGCCGGCCGCAGTGAACGGCACGACCGCCAGAACACATGCGGTTACTGTTGCCGGATAATTCGTTGCCGCAGTATCACTGTTTCTTGCCCATGCGAACCCGCTGCAGCGTAACGGCCGGTGGCTATCAGCCCCTCACCTGACGCTGCGCGGCGTCTTCTCCCGGAGGGCGAAGGAATACCTGTTTGAACGGCTGAACAATTGTCATTGCTTGAATAGTTGCGTTGCCGGTATCGGCAGAAGATCAGGTCGGAGTGCGGAAATAGTAGGCCCAGAGCGCGACCACTTCCCGGGCGAGATAGTACGGCATGGCCGCCATGAAAATGTGCTCGCGGGCGGGGACGGTATAGATATCCCGGCCGGCGCGCTGATAGGAAAGCTTGAGCCGCGGCAGGTGATAGAAGTGGCTGACCACCAGCACGCGCGATGCGCCGAGCTCCCGGCAGAGCGCGTCCGTATGGTCGATCGTCGCCTGCGAATTGAGCCCGGCGGTATCCTCAATGATCACCGTGTCCGGCACCCCTTCCCGCACGGCCAGTGCCTTCATCGCGGCGGCCTCGTAGACCACGCTGTCGCCCGGCCCGCCGGAAAAGAAGAGCCGGGGCGCCAGGCCCGCGCGATAGAGTTCGCAGGCGGTGAGTACCCGGTCGGCGAGGGCCGGACTGCAGCGGCCGTCCGCATAGACCCGCGCGCCGGGCACAACGATCAGATCGGCCGGGCGGCGGTAATCGGTGCCGCCGAAAAAGATCATCTGCGCCAGCGGAAAAAGGATCAGGAGCAGCAGCGCCAGCATGGCGGTGGTGATGATCCGTGCGGTCAGGGAAGCGGCCGGGCGCGGCGTGCGGTCGGGGAGCAGCAGCGCGCCGGTCACCAGCAGCAGCGCGGCGGCAATGAAGAGCGAAAGCGGCAGCGGAAAGCGCGCATGCACGATCCCGGCGGCGAAGAGCCGGCTGACGGTCAGCGTATTGCGCACCGCCACGGCAAGGAGGAGCAGCACGGGGAGCAGCGTGATGCGCCGGCGCCAGGCCGGCATGGTCGGCTGCCGCGCAAACCAGAGCAGCATGACCGCAGCGAACAATAGCAGCGGCGTGGCTAGCGCTGCGGGCAGGAACCGCACATCGAGCAGCCAGATATTCGCATCGAAATGCGGGACGACGCACCCGCCCAGCAGATTGAGCAGCAGGAAGCCGCCGAGCAGGAACGCCAGGGCGCGCGCCAGCACGGCCAGGGGCCGGCGCAGACGGTCAACGCGCATGCAATGCGCGCCCCGACTCGGGAAGATAGCGGAAATGGCCGGCAACCGGCCAGGTGAAGAGGCAATCGCTCCATACCGGCCCGACCGTAATATTGTGGATGATCAGCGGGCGGTGCGAGAAACGGGCGCGGCGGTCGCCGACAATGCCGATATGGTTGGCGCCGGCCCAGATGATGATATCGCCCGGATAATAGTCATCGGGATTCTCTGTCACCGGGAGCGTCTGCGCATGGCGCTGGAAAAAGGCGAGCAGATTGGGCACGCGCCGGTGGTCGATATTCGGGTCGGGCCGGGCCGCCTGCCACAGTTGCGGATACGCGGCGAAGTTCGCCTGCATGTCCTCGTGGACGAGTTGCTGCAGGTCGATCCCCGCAGCGCGCCAGGCACGGATAATCACATCGGTGCAGACGCCGCGATTGCGCGGGACATCGCCGTCGGGATAGGGGATGCTGTCGTAGCGTCCGTCGTAGGTGACATGTTCGGCGGTCTGCGCGGCGGCGGCGGCCACTATCATGGCGAGCTGGGTTTGTTCTCCGGCAGTGAGGCCGGCCGGCCAGCGGGTTTCGGATGCGGTGCAGTAGCAATCCGGCAGCCCGAACCACGGCTGGCGATTAATGGCCCAGCCCAGCACCGCAAGCGCAGCGAGCAGGACCAGCGACAGGAGCAGCGTGCGTCTGACAGCACCACTCATTTGCCGTGCAGGTACTGCCGCACTTCCTTGATGGCGCACAGGTCGCCGCACATGGAGCATGCCTCCTGTTTGCGCTTGTTGCGCGACCGGTACTTTTTCGCCAAGGCGGGATCAATCGCCAGTTTGAGCTGCGCGTCCCAGTCGAGCCGGTTGCGCGCGCGGGCCATGGCCAGGTCGCGGTCGGCGGCATGCGGCACGCCGCGGGCGATGTCAGCGGCATGCGCGGCGATGCGGCAGACAATCGTTCCCTGATAGACATCATCCGCATCGGGGAGCGCGAGGTGCTCGGCGGGGGTGACATAGCAGAGGAAGTCGGCCCCGGCCTGGGCGGCGACCGCGCCGCCGATGGCGCAGGTGATATGGTCGTAGCCGGGCGCGATGTCGGTCACCAGCGGGCCGAGCACATAGAACGGCGCGCCGTTGCACAGCAGTTTCTGCGCGCGGATATTGGTGGCGATCTGGTCAAGCGGCATGTGCCCCGGCCCTTCGATGAAGGCCTGCACGCCGGCGGCCCGGGCGCGGGCAGCGAGTTCGCCCAGCGTAACCAGTTCCTCGAATTGCGCGCGATCGCTCGCATCGGCAAGGCAGCCGGGGCGCAGGCCGTCACCCAGCGAGATCGCCACATCGAACTCCTTAAGAATGGCGAGCAGCTCGTCGTAGCGTGCGTAGAGCGGGTTCTCCGCATTGTGATGGATCATCCACGAGGTGAGAAAGGAGCCGCCGCGACTGACGACGTTCAGCACGCGCCCCTGCGAGCGCAGGCGGCCGACCGCGGCCAGGGTCAGGCCGCAATGGACGGTGACGAAATCGACGCCATCTTCGCAGTGCCGGCGCACCGCGGCGAGCATATCGTCGCCGGTAAGGCCGATAATGCCGCCGGTGCGGCGGACTGCATGGACCGCAGCGTCGTAGAGGGGGACGCTGCCGAAGGCGACCGGTGCCGCGCGGCGCAAGGCGCGGCGGATGGTTCGCAGGTTGCCCCCCGTGGAGAGGTCCATCACCGCATCGGCGCCCGCTGCCAGGGCGGCGCGCAACTTGGCCCGTTCCGCCGGCAGTGAGACACGGTCGCCGGAGGTGCCGAGGTTGGCGTTGACCTTGACGCGGGTACCGGCGCCGATGGCGCACGGCACCGCCCGGTCATGGTGCGGCTGCATGACGACGATGGTGCCCGCCTTGATGCCGGCAAGCATGGTCGCGAGCGGCATATGCTCGCGTTTGGCGGCGGCGCGGACGGCGACCGGAATGCGGCCGCGACGCACGGCCTGGAGCAGGGTCTCGTTCATGACAATATCCTCACGCTGTGGGTTTGGTATGCGATGGTGTTACCGTGGCCAGCCAGTCGGCAAGCTCAGCGGCGGAGAGCAGCGCGCCGTTGCGGCTGAGGCGCATGGAGTTGATCCCCAGTTCGTCAATGATCATCAGGGAACCGGCAGCCGACCGGCCGAATTCCAGTTTGAAATCGTCGGGAATCATTTTGTAGGCGGCAAAAGCGGCGCGCAGGGCGGCGTTGGCCGCGCGGGCGAGCCGGTCGATATCCGCCAGTTCCGCGGCGGTGGCGAGACCGAGCGCGATGGCCGCCTCCGGGGTGAGCAGCGGATCATCCGCAGCGTCGTCCTTCAGCGTCAGTTCCACCAGGCCGGGGAGCGGGGTGCCGGGCGCGATGTGCGACCCGTAACGGGCGATGAAACTGCCGCGCGCCGCATTGCGCACAATCACTTCGAGCGGAATGCGCGCGCACGGCTCGACCAGCAGCCCTGCGGGCAGTTCGCCGCGAAAATGCGTGGGCAGTCCGGCAGCGGCCAGCACCGCGAAAGTCCAGCGGGCCATGGCCCGGCAGCGTGCGCCGCGACCGGGCTCGCTCCCGACGACGCAGTTGCCGCCGGCGTCGGGCATACCGTTACGGCCCAGCACGCGGTCGGTGAAGCGCAGCAGAAGGAGCTCGCCGTGGCGGCCGACCTCCTTGGTCTTGCCGGAGTAGGTCATGTGCGGGCGAGCGCGATGGTCAGGTAGCCGTCGCGCGACCATTGCATTTCGCCGAATTCGCCGAGCAGTTTGATGTCGCGGAACCCCGCGCCCGCCAGCAGGTCGTGCAGGGTCGCCGCGCGCAGGGGGCAGAGCATGACGGAATCGGTGATGACTTCGCCCGTTCGCCGGATGGTGAGCCGGGTGGTGAAGCGGAGCAGGTCGCCCGCACACTGATACTGGCGCTCGAAGAGCAGCGCGCCGGTATCGCGCACGGGAAGCGTTGTGACCCCGTTGTCGAGCACGCGATCGTAATTGATGATCTGCAGCGCCAGCGCGCCGCCGGGCGCCAGCAGGGTCGCGGTCGCGCGCAGCAGCGCGTCGATGGCGTCGCGACCGGGCGCATGCACCAGCGAATTGCCAACGCAGTAGGCGCCGGCAAAACTGCCGGGCGCGCCGCTGGCGGCGGTGTCGCGCATGTCGCGCACCGCGAAGGTGGCCGGCAGCTGCGCGGCCTGCGCCCGGGCCGTGGCCGCGGCGATCATGGCCGGATCAAGATCGAATCCGTGCGGGGCGAAGCCGTACTGGGCGAGATGGCAGGCCATGCTCCCCGTCGCGCAGCCGATATCCAGCACCGGGCCGCGCGGCAGGTGGCGGATGAGGAAATCGGCCATTTCACCGTCGAGCGGAAAGATATCGTCGTAATAGCTGCTGAGTGCGGCGTACATCGTGGTCATGACCGGGCATCTCCCAGGAATTTGCTGCGGAGGTAGGCGAGGAAATGGCGCGAATCAGGCGCGCTGCCCGTCGCGCGCAGCATGAGCTCGTGCGGCTCGAGCATGCGCCCGTGGCGATGGACCCGGTCGCGCAGCCAGGCGAGCGGCGCCTGCGTGTCCCCCCGCGCCAGCAGGGTGTCGAAATCGGGCAGGTCGCGGCGCAGCGCGTCGGTCAGCTGCGCGGCGTACAGGTTGCCGAGCATGTACGACGGGAAATAGCCGAACGAGCCGTGCGCCCAGTGCACATCCTGCAGCACGCCCTCGCGGTCGCTGGCCGGGGTGCAGCCGAGCAGCGCCCGGCAGCGGTCGTTCCAGGCGGCGGGCAGGTCGGTGACCGCCAGCCGCCCGCCCAGCAGCTCGTTTTCCAGTTCGAAGCGCAGCATGACATGCAGGTTGTAGGTGACTTCATCCGCTTCGGTGCGGATGAGCGACCGGCGCACGCTGTTGGCGCTGCGGAAGAGGTCGTCCGCCGACCATGCCGCGAGGGCCGGGCAATGGCGCTGCAGCAGCGGCAGGACGAAGGCGAGGAAGGGGCGCGAGCGTCCGACGACATTCTCCCAGAAGCGCGACTGCGATTCGTGGATGGCCATGGAGGCGCCGTCGGCCAGCGGGGTCAGCTGCAGCGCGGCGGGGATCCCCAGCTCATACAGGGCATGACCGCATTCGTGCAGGACGGAAAAGAACGAGCTGCGGAAATCCGCCACATCGAAGCGCGTGGTGACGCGGTGGTCGCCCGGGGCGATGGTGATGGAAAAGGGATGGGCCGAGGCGTCCAGCCGGCCGGCGTCACTGTCGAAATGCAGCAGGTCCAGCAGCGCCAGGGCCAGCGCCCGCTGGGCCTCGACCGGGACCGCCGGCACGGCCGGCGCCGGTTGCGACTGCTGGCGGTCGATAATCGCATCGACCAGCGGCACCAGCTCGCGGCGCAGGTCCGCGATCAGGGGAATGAGCGCGGCGGCGGTCAGGCCGGGCTCGTAATCGTCGAGCAGGGCGTCGTAACGGTTGCCGCGGTGGCCGACGATATCCGCCACCTCGCACTTCAGCGCGAGCAGCCGGGTGAGGTAGGGGACGAAGGGGGCGAAGGTGTTGTCGTGCCGGGCTTGTTCCCAGGCGGGTTGCGCCTGGCCGGCGACGGTGGCGATTTCCCGGACCAGTGCGGGGGGGATGGCCTGCGACTTGTCGTAGTCGCGCCTGGTCACGCGGACCAGTGCGGCGTCGGTTGCATCCAGGGTGACGCCGGGCGCGGTCAGGGCGGCGAGCGCCTCGGCGGTTTGCGGGCTGACGAACCGGGTGAAGATCTCGCCGGAGAGGAGGCCGAGCGCTTCCGCGCGCGCCGCCGCGCCTTTGCGCGGCATGCCCGTTTCCAGATCCCAGTTGAGCAGCGCCGCCGCCTGCGACAGGCGCGCCAGATCGGCCAGATGCTGTTTGAACTGCTGCAGGGTCGCGGTGATAGTCGTCACGATTTCCTCCCCGCGCGATAGTACGCTACCGCGACGCATATTGCAACCCGCACGCAGCTGCGCTGGCGGCGGCGGCACCGGGCGGGGTGGCCGGTGTGGCAACCGGGACGCGGATGCCGGCAGGTGCACCGCGGGTTGCGAGTAGCGGAGCGGGGGCAGGTGTGCTATGCTTTTTTCATGGAAGCGGTGTTCTGGGGAACGCGCGGGTCGCTGCCGCGCCCGCTCCGGCCGGAAGAGGTCGTGCGCAAGCTGACCAATCTGGCCGCGGGTGAGGACGGGTTTGCGACGCGCGGCACCTACGGCGGCAATACCGCCTGCGTCGAATTGCGCGGCGCGGCTGCAGCCATTGTGTGCGATGCCGGGTCGGGTCTGCGCGATTGCGGCAACGCCTTGGTCGCCGCCCTCGAACCGGAAACGCCGCTCACGGTGCACCTGTTCATTTCGCACCCGCACTGGGACCATATCCAGGGGTTCCCGTTCTTTGCCCCGGCCTATCGCGAGCACACAACGATATTCATTTACGGCGGTCATGAGGAATTGCGGCGGGCATTCACCATCCAGCAGTCGCCGCCGTTCTTCCCCATCGCCTTCCCTGATCTGCCCGCGACGATCCGCTTTGTGCTCATGCGGCCGGGGACGCCGCTGTCCGTCGCCGGGGTGACGGTGAGCTGCTATCGCCAGAATCATCCGGGCGATTCGTACGGCTACCGGTTCACCGCCGCGGACGGCGCGTCGCTGGTCTATGCCACGGACAGCGAAGTGCGCATGGAAGATGCGTCCGAGACGGCGGGGTATATCGATTTTATGCGGGACGCCGATCTGCTGATCTTTGATGCGCAGTACGATTTTCTGCATGCGGAAAGCTACCGCCGCGACTGGGGCCATGCCTCGAACATTGCCGCGATTGAACTGGCACTTGATGCGGGCGTGCGGGAACTGGCGCTGTTCCATGCCGACCCCGCCATGAGCGATGAGGACCTCGATCGCGTGGAAAACGACAGCCGTGAATTTGCGCTGCATGTGGCGAACGGCCGGACCATCCGCGTACGGGTGGCGTACGACGGCCTGCAGCTGCCGGTCCGGCGTTGACGCCCGGCGGCGCACAAGGCACAATCAGCGGACAATTCCATTACAGGAGCGATGACCATGGCGAAGACGATCAGCAAGGCGCAGGCGAAGAAACTGATTGCGGCGGCGGCGAAGGCGCGCAAAAACGCGTACGCCCCGTATTCGAAGTTCAAGGTGGGCGCGGCAGTGCTGTCGAAGAAGGGCAAAGTGTTTGGCGGCTGCAATGTGGAAAATGCCTCGTACGGCCTGACCTGCTGCGCCGAGCGCACCGCCATCTTCAAGGCGGTTTCTGAAGGGCACAACCAGCTCACCGCGATTGCGATCGTCTTCGACGACAAGGCGCTCGGTTCGCCCTGCGGCGCCTGCCGCCAGGTTATCCGCGAGTTCGGGATCGGCATGCAGGTCGTGCTGGCCAACCTCAAGGGCGGCTACAAGATCATGACGATCGACGAGCTGCTCCCCCTGTCCTTCGGCCCGGAGAGTTTGTAGGCCGAAAATCCGCAGTTCAGAGGTTGTGTTCCGCGTGCGCTTATCGGATGCTGCCGGTTGAGGACGGTCAGCGCAGGAAGCGGGCGCGGAGCCGGCGCTGGACGGGCAGCTCGCCGGCGCGGTACGACAGCGTGGCGAGCGCGAGCAGCAGCGCGGCATACGCGCCCCAGACGAGGCCCGACGCGTAATTGAGCGGGAGGTCCCAGCGCTGGTCGACTGTGCGGATGAGCAGCTGCAGCGGGAAATGCAGCAGATAGACGCTGTAGGAAATGTCGCCCAGCCAGGTCAGCGGCCGCAGCGACAACAGCCGGGCGAGCGGCGCGACGCGCAGGCCGGCGAGAATAATCACCGGATACCCGAACAGGATCAGCCCGCGTTCCGCGAGGAACGGGCAGTAGCGGTGCGCCAGCACGAACGCGGCCAGCGATGCAATGCAATAGCCGAGGCGCGCCCGCAGCGTGACGAGTCGCGCATCCAGTTCGCCGAGCAGCATTCCGCCGAAAAAGCCGAGCAGCAGCCGGACGAACGACCCCTCTGTCGGCAGCCAGTTGGTGGTGGCAAGGAAGAGCGCGCCAACGATTGTGGCGGCGGCGAGCGGCACGCGCCAGCGGAAAGCGAAACGGCAGAGGAGCGCAAAGAGCAGGTAGGCGGTCATCTCGCAGGCAATCGACCAGGCGGGACCGTTGAATGAGTAGGAAAGGTCGAAGAGGCCGTTCTGCAGCAGCAGCACCTGCACGAGGAAATCGCGTGCAGTCCCGCCGTACACGAACGGGCCAAGCTGCCAGTACCAGCGCAGGATGAAGAGCGCAGTAACGGCAAGTAGCGCAGCCAGATGCAGCGGATAGAGTCGGGAGAGGCGCAGGACGAAGAAATTGCGCAGGGTAACCGCGCGGCTTGCCAGACGCGCACCGTATACCGCAGCGAAAACGAACCCCGACAGTATGAAAAAGAGATCGACCAGCCCGTCGCCATGCAGGTAAAGCGGTCGCAGCAGCGTCCCGGCCACCGGCCGGGCGTCTGTGAAATGGCGGTAATGGAAGAAGAGCGCCACCCCCAGCGCGGCCAGCCCACGCAGGGCGTCCAGCGGCAGCATGCGTCGCATGGCCGCTACGATAGCATACCTGTCCACACTCAGCGAGTGCGCTGCGTTGTTGTTTGACGGCGACGGGCAGGCATAGTAGCATGACTCAGCGAGCGGAGGAACGGTAACCATGGCAATGAATCGATACACGGCAGTCGTCGAGCGCGAGGGAGACGGTTTTGTTGCACTCTGCCCGGAGTTTGATATCGCCAGCCAGGGTGATACGGTCGAACAGGCGACGGCCAACCTGCGCGAAGCAGTAGAGCTGTTCCTTGAAACGGCCTCGCCGGAAGAAATTGTCCGCCGGCGTCACGATGAGATATATGTGACACAATTTGCTGCCAATGGCTAAGCTTCCCTGCCTCTCGGGAGAACAGGTCTGCCGGTTGCTCGCCCAGCACGGTTTTGTCTGTGTGCGCCAGCGCGGTAGTCATGTGGTAATGCAGAAAGCGGTCACGCCAGTCGGCACGATCACCCTCCCGGTTCCCCAGCACCGTGAACTGCTCACGGGCACCCTGGTTGCCATTATTCGCCAGTCTGGTCTGCCACGCGCAGTATTTGAGCAGCCATAATCACACCAATGAATGCTTTCGCCCGTGTGGCATTATTTGACCTGCGCCTGGCGGGGAGCTACGACTATTGCGTGCCCGATGAACTGCAGGCGACGCTGCGGGTCGGGCATCTGGTGGTGGTGCCCATCGGCCATCAGACACGCACGGGCGTGGTGACCGAACTGCCGGACGCGTCCGCCAGGGCCAATCGCCCGCTGCTCCGGCTGGTGTACGACGAGGTGCTGCTGCCGCCCGAACTGCTGGTACTCGGCCAGTGGATGGCGGACTACTATCACTGCGGGTTCGGCAAGGTGCTGCAGACCATGCTCCCGCCAGGAGTGGCGGTGCGCGGCCGGAAGATGGTGAGCTGGCGGGGTGAGCCGCCTGCGGAAGAGAAATACCGCGCCCTGCACGACGCGCTCAGGGACGGGGCGCAGCCGCGCGAGAAGCTGATCGAACTGCTGGGCGACGGCGTCCTGAATACGCTGCGCACGCTGGCGAAGGCGGGGCGCGTGGCCATCGAGGAAGTGATCGCCTCGCCGGCGGTCGCGCCGGTGCATGAGGAGCTGATCGTCGCGGCGTTCCCCGACGAGCCGTTATTGAGCAAGCGCGAATGGCAGGTGGCCCGCGAGTTGGCCGGGGCGGGGCTCCCCCTGTCGCGCGCCGAGGCGGTGGTGCTGTGCAAGACCACCTACGACCTGCTGCGCAAGCTCGAGGAGAAGCAGGGGATCGTCGTCAAGACGAGCGAACGCGAGCGGCGGCGCGACTTCTACAGCGGCTATCAGCCGACGCGGCCGGCGCAGCTCACGGAGGAGCAGCAGGCGGCGGTGACCGCCATCAGTGAGGCGCTGCAGGCGGGGACGTACCAGACCCTGCTGCTGCACGGGGTGACCGGGAGCGGCAAGACCGAGGTCTACCTGCACGCCATCGCCGCGGCGCTGCAGTTGGGCGGGCGGGCGCTCTATCTCGTCCCGGAGATCGCGCTGACCCCGCAGGTGATCGCCCAGATCAATCATGCGTTTCCCGACACCGTGGCGGTGCTGCATTCCGCGCTCGGGCAGGGGGAGCGGTTCGACCAGTGGCGGCGGATCGCCCGCGGCGAGGTCACCGTGGTGGTGGGCGCGCGCTCCGCGGTCTTCGCCCCGCTCCCCGCGCTCAGGCTGGTGATCGTCGACGAGGAAGGCGAACCCGCCTTCAAGCAGCAGGACGCGCCCTATTATCACGGGCGCGATGTGGCCATCCTGCGCGCGGCGAAGGCGGGGGCGGTGGTGGTGCTCGGCAGCGCGGCCCCGTCGCTGGAGACCTGGCGCAATGCGCAGAAGGGGCGCTACCGGCTGCTGCGCATGCGCGAGCGCATCCCGGGCGCGACGTTGCCGCGGGTGACCATCGTCGACATGCGCGCGGAGTTCGAGCAGCGGCGCGGCTACGGCATGATCAGCGAGGAGCTGGTCAATGCGCTGACGATCACGCTCGGGCAGCAGCAGCAGGCGATCATCTTCCTCAACCGGCGCGGCTACCGCAGCGCGCTCATCTGCCCCGCCTGCGGCGAGGCGGTCTATTGCGACAAGTGCTCCGTCCCCATGACCTACCACCGGCAGGGCGCCAACCTGCTCTGCCATTACTGCGGGGCGACCCGCGCGCCGCTGGTGCGCTGCCCGCACTGCCGCAAGGGGCTGGAATACCACGGCGCGGGGACGCAGAAGATCGAAGAGGAGCTGTCGGCGCTCTTCCCGCAGGCGCGCATCCAGCGCATGGACCGCGACGCGATCACCACCACCGACGCGCTCGAAAGCGTCTTTGCGCGCATGCAGTCGCGCGAAATCGACATCCTCATGGGGACGCAGATGGTGGCGAAGGGGCTTGATTTTCCCGGGGTCGCGCTGGTCGGGGTGATCAACGCCGACATCGCCATTCACCTGCCCGATTTCCGCGCGGGGGAGCGCTGCTTCAACCAGCTGCTGCAGGTGGCGGGTCGCAGCGGACGGAAGAATGCGGGCACGGTGATCATCCAGACCTACAATCCCGACCATCCCGCGGTGCGTTTCGCGGCGACGCACGATTATGCGGGATTTTGCGAGTATGAGCTGACGCAGCGGCAGGCGCTCGGCTATCCGCCGCTCACCCGGCTGGCGCTGCTGACCTTTTCCGGGAAGAGCGAAGGGGCGGTGGCAGCTGCGGCGCAGCAGCTCGCCGGGCGCATGCGGCGGCTCAAGCTGCCGCTGACGGTCAAGGGCCCGGCGCCCGCCGCATTGGCGCGCATCCGCGAGCGCTACCGCTACCAGCTGCTGCTGCTCGCGGACAAGCATGCGACGCTCGCCGCGGCCCTGCGGGCGGCGGGCGGGACGACCGCCGGCGCGGTCACGGTCGATATCGACATTGACCCGATCTCGACCATGTAGTACGACACGAAAATGGCGGTTTGACGCATCGGGTGCGTGTTGTTACGATAGCGACGGAGCATGACCGCGGAGTGCACGGAGCGGCAGCGTTGCGGCGGGCAGCGGCCCTCCCCGCGACGCGAAAGTGGTGCGATAGAGGGGAACGCATGACGAAAGAGCGGGCAATCGGCGTGGTGCTGTGCCTCAGCGACAGTGATCAGCCGCTGCTGCGCCGGCCGGGTGTGCTGCGGCGCTGGGGCGCGCGCCTGCGCGCGCTGCCGGGCGTTGGCGCCTGCATTGTCGCGATGCCGGACTCACCGGCGGCGGTGCAGGGGACTGCAGCCGCGGCCGGCTGGTCGTGCTGCCTCGCGGACGATGAACAGACGCCGCGCCTGCTCGCCGCGGCAACGGCATTCCGCCTGACCGCCGTGCTGCGCCTGACCCCGGACAATCTGCTGGTGCCCAATGAATTGCTGATCCGCCTGCTGCAGCGATTCGCGGCCGGGCGCTGCGCGGCAGTGACGACTGACGGCTTCCCGCAGGGAATAGCCGCGAGCGTCATCAGCACGGCGCTGCTGCGGGCGCTGGTGCGCGCGGGGCAGCGGATGGGGACCATGCCGCATCCGGTCAATGCCCTGCGCGTGCGTCCGGATGCCGCCGTGCTGGACGCCGAACCGCGCTACTGGTGCCGGCAGTTCGCGCAATGGCGCGGGTGCGGGCGCGTGGTACTGCGCGGCCGCGGCGAACGCGTCCCGGCGCTCGACCTGCGCCCGGACCGGCCGGCGACGCGGCGCTGGAGCACGGGCGCGGATACCCCGCCGGTGGCGACGATGGTGCGGCAGCTGCTGCGCGACGAGGCGCGGCAGCAGACGCGGCTGCTGGCAGTGGTGCGGCCCGCCCACCGCGCCGCGCGCAGCGTGCTTATGCTCAACCATACCGCCATCGGCGGCGGGGCGGAACATTCGTTCCTCGAAACCGCGCGCGGGCTGCAGCGGCGCGGCTGGCGGGTACATACGGCGTTCCTCGCCGACGGGATCATGACGGCGCAGGCACGCCGGCTGGGCTTGCCGGTAACGGTGCTTGCCGACGACGGCGCGCCGTGGTCTGCGTCGCTGCGCCTGGCGCGACTGATGGAAGCCACACGCTGCGCAACGGTCTATGCCAATTCGGTGCAATCGCTTCCCGCCGTCGTGCTGCCGGCGGCGGAACGCGGGCTGCGCCTCGTCGCGCATGTGCGCGAATTCCTCGACCCGTCGGAAATCCGGCGGCAGCAACTGGGCGCGGCGGCGGTGGTGATCGCCAATTCGCACGCCACCGCGGCATTCCTGCAAGCGTACCTCGCGGCCGGTCGCGTGCAGGTGGTGCATAACGGCATCGACGCCGCGGCGTTCGCGCCGCGGGCGGTCGCGTTGCGCACCCGCCGGCCGCTGCCGGCTGAGTTCATCATCGGTGTGTTCGGCCGGCTCGTCCCGTACAAGGGGCAGCATACCGCCATTGCCGCGCTGGCCATTCTGCGCCGGCGCGGGCTGGACGCCGGACTGGTATTGGCCGGCTCGTCGTTCGGTGCAGCGCAGGCGGCCGGCTACCGGCAGTATCTGCAGCAGCAGGCAGAGGCGCTGCGGCTGGAACCGCATATCAGCTGGCACGATCATGTGCCGAAAGTGGCGACGTTGATGGCGCAGGTGGATGCGGTGGCAGTGCCGACCGAAGGCGAACCGTTCGGCCGCGTGGTCCTGGAAGCGCTGGCGCTGGGCAAGCCGGTGATCGCCACCGATGACGGAGGTCCGCGCGAACTCCTGCCGCAGCGCTGCCTCGTCCCGGCGGACGATCCGCTGGCGCTTGCGGAACGGCTCGCGGCCCTGCATCAGGGGAGCATCACCGGCCCGGACGGTCCGGCGATCCTCAAGCGGTTCACCATGACGCGTTATCTCGACCGCGTCGCGGCGCTGCTCGCCGGCACGCGTTAACGCGTCATGAAACTGCTGGTTGCTTCGTCCACTGACGCCATGCTCTGGACCTGGCTGCGCGAGTACCGGCCGCGGCGGCAGGAATGGCAGCTGCTGGTGAAAGCCGGGCGCGGCGGGCGCGGACTGGCACGGCATGTTGCGCAGATCCACCGCAGTCGTGCTGCCAGCTTCAGTACGGACCTTGCCCGGCTGTCGCGTGCGCGCAAGCGGCAGCGGTACACCCGGGCGGTAATCCTCTGCAACAATAATACGGGCGACGGGTACGACCGTATCCGGCAGCAGGCGCAGGCGTTGGCGGCGCAGGTGGAGCTGGTCATGCTCGACGGTCGGCGACTGCTGCCCGATCAGGCGCGTCGCGAGGACCGGCGCGCAAGGGCACTGGTGCGGGCGCTGCGGACGCATGCGCGGCCGCGTATCGGGATCGATTGCCGTACCTGGTCGCCCTGGTGCGCGGGGATTGGCGATTATGTCGCCAATACCGTGCGGCGGGTGGTGCGGCTCATGCCCGACGCGGAGTTTATCCTCTATCAGACCGTGCAGTCGGGCGCGGTGGCGACCGGGCGGAATGTGCATGTCGCCACCGCTCCGGAGATTCGCCTGAACCTGGCGGAAGAGCAGGCCTATTATCGCCAGGCGGCCGGCCACGATCTCGACCTGTTCCATGCCACCGGGCCGTTCGGGCCGACGCGGCGGTTCTGCCCGACGGTGCTGACCCTGCATGACCTGTCGCAGCTGCGCCATCCCGAGTATTTCTATCCCGATCGGGTGGCGCATTTTCACCGGGTGATCCGTCCCATGCTGCGGGCTGCGGATGCAGTGGTGACGGACAGCTGCGCCATCGCGGATGAAGCAGCCGCGGCATATCGCGTACCGCAACGAAAACTGCTGACCCTGCCGCTGGCGGCGACGGTTACGCCGGTGCGCGGAACGATACGACCGCCCTACGGGCTGCGCCCCGGCTACCTGCTCTATGTGGGGACGATCGAGCCGCGCAAGAACCTGGCGCAGTTGGTTGACGCGCTGGTGCCGCTGTGGCGCAGCGGCGCGGTGCGCCAGCCGCTGGTCCTGGCGGGGAAGCGCGGCTGGCTGCAGGACGATCTCCTTGCGCGCATCGCGCGGATCCCGCAGGTGCGCTGGCTGGGGTATGTGCCGGCGGCTGACCTCCCCGCGCTCATGGGCGGGGCGGGCATGTTCATCTACCTGTCGCGCTACGAGGGGTTCGGGCTGCCGGTGGCCAATGCCATGGCCTGTGGCGTGCCGGTGATCACCACCCCTGATGGTGCGCTGGGCGAAGTGGCGGGCGATGCGGCGATGCTGGTCGATCCCGATGACGGCAAAGGGTTGCGCACGGCGCTGCTGCGCGTGCAGCGTGACGCGAACTGGCGACGCGAACTGATCGCGCGCGGCCGGGCCCGCGTCCGTGAATATTCGTGGTCCGCCAATGCGCGCGCGCTGACCGAGCTGTATCGGTTGCTGCTGACCGCGCGCGGGGCGCAGAAGAAACAATGCGGGAAGAACGGGCGGTGACGCAATGACCGGAAGGAACCAGCCGATGCGCATGCTGTTGCGAAAGGGAATATCGCAGATGATGATGGTGCTGGCGCTGGCACTGATGCCGGTTGCCTGTGGCGGGAGCGGGCCCGATTCTGACCGGGCGGCACAAGTAGCGGCAAGCTATGAACAAACGTGCCGGATGCTGCGCGAGGCGCAGCGCGGCAACATGGCGCGCCTTGCCTACAAAAATTCAATGGAACAGGGCGGAACCATCACTGCGTATGTGGCAGCGAACTGCGGTCCGGAAGATCTGTGGGCCACCCTGGTCAGGAATGAACGGGGTGACAGCTGGTGCGTAGTCGCAATACCACAGCAGGACGGTACAGTCGTCGTCGAGGAGATCGGCGCCGATCCCCAATCCCCGCTCCGCACTGAAATCGTGGGGCCATTCTGACACAATGACACAAAATCAACAATGCCCGCCGTTGGGCTATGACGTACGGCACGGGTGCTTGCGGACAACAGCGTCAGCGACGACAAAAATGAAATGCCATTTGATAGTCCATTGAGAAACGACACCATAATGCGGGCGCGTGCCGCTGTGCATTCAGTTATGGTGCAGGCGCAGCGTTTCGAGCGACGGACAGTGGCAGCACAGCGGGTGCGGGCGGTTGTCGCGCAGCGCGCGCTTGAAGGCACGGTACTTTTCTGAAGAAAAGAGAACAGCAGCCGACTGCTGCAGGATATTCCCGAAAGTGAACACCTCCGGGTCGGCACGCAGGCAGCAGGGGGTAAGGAACCCGTCCCAGGTGATGAAGATGTGTTTCATGGCGCCGCAGGCGGGATAGGAGAAGGCGGGATCAATATCGCCTTCCAGATGCACGGTTACGCCGAACGTGTGGCCGTGCTGCTGCGCAGCGGCGATAGCGTCGCGAGTGCGGTCGTAATCAAGCGTTTGGGCACCGGCGATATTGGCATGAACCGCGGCACGGGCGGCATCGTCCGCGTCGTCGCGGCCGCGATCCCAGTTGGAATTGACGAACTTGAAGTTGAGCGCGGGCACGCCGAGCTGCGCGGTCAGTTCGACCATCGCGTTGAGCTCGTGGACATTGTCATGCTGCACGACGAAGTTGATCCAGAACTGGTCGAGCCCGCGCCCGCGGCTGACCGCGGCGGCGAGCCGGCGCACGGTGGCGGTGGCGACGGCGAAATCGGCGCCCGACCGGATGGCTTCATAGGTGGCGGCGGTGGCGCCGTCGAGTGAGATGTGCAGGATATCGAGATTGTCGACCAGCAGCGCGAGCCGATCGTCAGGGAGCGGGACATTGGCATTGGTGATGGTGCGGGTCATAATCCCGCGCGCCTTGGCCGCGGCCAGCATTTCGGGGAGCGCGGGATTGAGCAGCGGCTCGCCGTCGCCGTTGCCGTTGATCCGGCGAAGCTGCGGCAGCTGGTCCAGAATGCGGTGAAACGAGTCGAGCGGCATGGTCCCGATGCTGCGGCGGGTGGTGCGCGCGCACATGCGGCAGTCAAGATTGCAGTGCGCGGTCGGTTCGATCTGGGCGAAGGTCATCTGCTCGGGCTGGTCGGCGGCAAGCGCGGCCAGGTCGGGCGGCCGGTCAAGGTATGGCGCCAGCCGGGCCAGCGCATCCGGGTCGGTGATTGAAAGCGAGAGCGGGCCGGGAAGCGGCGCCGGCGGCGCATACGCGAGATGGCGGACGCGTTCGGGATGTGTGCGGAAATACGACAGGGAAAAGAAGTCGCGACTCCGCCGCAGATAGTCGGGCCAGGCGGGATCGGCCAGCGCGGCGGCACAGGCGTCTGCGGTGATGATCTCCGACGGGGCCAATCCCTGCGGGAATCCGGCGAAGGTGCAATAGCCGGCCTGCGCCTGCCGTATGGCGGCACGCGCCGCGGCAATCGTGGCGCCGTCAATGAACGGGTTATTGCCGATAATACGGATGAAACAGGCGGCAGGATGCTGGCGCATGATCGCGGCCATGGCGGGTAATATCCCGCTGTCGGCAACCACGATTTGTGCGGCGCAGTGCTCGAGTGCAGCACGCAGGGCCGGTACGCGCAGGTTGGCCGGCGAGACAACGGCAATCAGCGTGGCGCCCGGCAGCGCGGCGGCGACCCGCTGCAGGGTCAGCGCGGCCAGCGGCATGCCGGCGGCCGCGGCCTGCAGGATATCGTCCGGCCGGTCGCCGTTCGGCGTGAGCATGCATTGAACAATACCGCAGGTTTCTTGCATGGCGGCATAATACGCTACCGCGTCCCGAGCGTCAATGCCGGGTTGCCGGCAAACCGGAATTAGCTTATAAACAACAAGTTGTGTTGCGTAACCTTTGCCGGGGTTGTGCGTCTATCAGGCAGCAGGACCAAAGGAGGAACGCGAATGCTGACACTCATCAGTTCAGCAGAACCGGAAGGGATTGTTGCCGAAGTGGCGCCGCTACCAGCGCTATCGGCCGGCTATCTCATTGCGGTTGAGGATGTGGACGGATTCCGGCAGGGTGACACGGTCGTCACGGAGCGGGTGTTCAAGGGGATGTGGGCGCGGCTGTACCGCGCGGCCTATCGCATCCTGCCGGACCACGACGAAGCGGAAGAGGCGGCGCAGCAGGGATTCGTCAAGGCCTATCATGCGCGCAGCAGCTTCCGCGGGAGCGAGGGGGCGGCGCTGGCGGCCTGGCTGCTCTCGATCGTGCGCCGCACCGCGCTCGACACGCTGCGGGCGAAGGGGAAACGGTCGATGCTGCCGGAAGAGCTGCCGGCACCCGATCCGACCCCGGCGGCGCAGCTCGAAGCGCAGGAGACCTGCGCCCGGGTGCGTGCGACGCTGGCGCGGCTCGAGCCGGGCGATCGGGCGGCAATCGTGCTGTACGAGCTGGAGGAGCTGGCGCAGGCGGAGATTGCGGACGAGATGGGGATTACCGTCAATGCGTTCAAGGTGCGCCTGCATCGGGCGCGGCGGCGGTTTCGCGAGCTGTACCAGCGGCTGACGGACGGCGGGACGACGGCAGTGAACGGAGGTGGCGACCATGACTGACCACATTTGCGCGCGAGCGGCGATGCTCGAGCAGAAGCTGTGGGACAATGAACTGACGGATATGGAACGCGCGGAGCTGACCGACCATGCGGCGACCTGCGCGGAGTGCGCGAAGGTGCTGGCGAGTTTCTCGGCG
>CAZFBR010000021.1:0-24457 GCA_964517215.1 uncultured bacterium | reverse complement strand
AGGAGGGTGAGCGATTGCAAATCGAGCACATCCCCGCGATGCAAAGTCACCCCAAGCGCCTGCAGGTCGCCGGCGGCTTCAGGCCGGCGTACCAGACAGTGGACTGCGGCCGCGTCCTGCGCCGCCAGCGCGCGCACCAGCCGGCCGCCGATGAAACCGGTTGCTCCCGTCAGCAAAACACTGTTTTCCATGTGGATATCTTACGCTAACCGACGGACCGGCGCAAGCATCCGGTACGCTGCGGTTCAGGAACGATTGCGGCGGGCGGCATACGTCAGATAGAGCGCCGCGAGCAGGGTCAATGCCAGGCCCAGCAGGAGCGAGGTCCGGCGATAACGGAACTCGACGGTGTGGGTGCCGGCGGGCACGCGCACGCCCTGGAACATGACATCGGCAACCGCAATCGGCACGGGCCGGCCGTCGATCCGGCATTCCCAGGCCGAATACCACGCCACCAGCCGCACGAGTTGAATCGGTTCGGTGCAGCTGACGGTGGCGGCACAATGCTCGGCGGCGTTATGCTGCAGGGTGATCGTAACCGGCTGCGCTCGGCAACTGCTGTCGCCGGCGATGAAGGCCACATCGCCGGCCGGCCGGCCGGCGGCGAGCAGCGCGCGCGGCTGAGCGGCTGCCGGCACATCCTGCCAGACGCGGGGCGCAATGAGCGGCGGCAGCGGTGCGGGGAGCGCATCGAGTCGCGGATAATGCCGGGTGGCCGCGATTGTGTCACCGGCGAGCGCCAACCCGGCAACGATAAGCGTCGTGCCGGGCGTGGCGGTTAGCTGCACCGCAACCTTGTCGCTGCTCCCCGGCAGCGGCAGTTCAATCCCGTAGTAGCGCAGGTAGAAATCGGCTTCGCCCCGGTTGCGGTAGACCGGAACCGGGCGGTCGGCGGGCGACGCTTCGCGGATTTGCCCAAGCTCGACGCTGGCATGCAAGGTGCGCGCCGCGAGCTGCCGGCCCGCTGCTGAGGTTATCGTCAGCAACGCCAGCGTGTCGGCGGTCCGGTCGGCGCTGGCAGCCGCAACGAGCTGGAGGCGGACCGGACCCGCGGGACACGGCAGGGTTTCGGCATACGGTGTATCTGTGACGATGGCCAGTGGTGTCGCGGGCGAAAACGGGCAGTCGCGCCAGCGCGGCAGCACGGGTGTCAGCAGGGCGTCGATGCGGGCGAGCGCGAGCGCGGCGGGGAGCGGGCGTTCGAGCAGCGGCCGGAAGCGGTCGTGCAGCCGCAGCCCGAGATTGGTGTAAAGCCCGAAATCTTCGACGCCGCGTGCGAGCAGCAGATTGGGCGCAAAGGAGAGCGGCGCTTCGGGCAGATGATAGATCCGGGCAGCGACGGGGGGCGAGGTGAAGAACGTCGCCGACAGCGACGGCAGGAGCATGCGCCGGGCGTACGCGGTCAGATCGCAGGCAAGCGCCAGCAGGATGATCGCCGCGGCGAAGCGCGGCTGGCCGCGCCGGCGCGCGCCCGCGGCAAACCACAGCGCGGCCAACGCCACTCCCAGCCAGGCGGCGGCGGTGCGCAGTTCTGCGATCAGCCCCGGCAGAGCGACGGCCAGTTCGGCAGCGGTCAGCAGCGTGTCCGGCTGCATGGCCCGCGCGAGCGTAGCGGGCGCGAGCGCCGCGGGGAGCATGACTGCCGCCAGCAGTGTCGCCAGCAGCAGGCCGGCGCCAACCGCGGCGCGCGGCCGGTCACGCAGGACGCTGAACCCGGTGGCGGCGAGCACGGCATACGCCAGCTGGCAAAGCAGCGCATAGCGCGCGGGGATGAGCAGCGATGAGAAGAGCGGCAGGCGATGCAGCAGCGGGCCGAGCGGGGTGCGTCCGCCCATCGCCAGCAGCAGGAAGACGAAGTTGAAGCCCCACCAGAAGCGGACCGCAGGGGTATGTCGGGCGGTGCGGTCGGTGAGCGTTACCAGGGCGGCGAGGAGCGGCAGCATGCCGCAATAGAGCTGCAGCTCCGACAGGTAGCGTCCCGCCAGCCAGCAGGCACCATTGTCGCCGCATGCGAACGGCGCCGCCAGCAGGAGCAGGTTCCACAGCGAGATATTGGTGAAGTCGGCGCTGGCGAAGGAAAAACCGCCGGCGCGGACCGATTGCAGAAAAAGTTCGGCGAACGGAACGAGCTGCACCCCGGCGAGCGCGAAACCCGGGAGGCCCACAGCAGCCAGCGTCGTCAGCGCCGTCCGGCATCGTGTCGCACGCGGGGCATAAGCGAATGCGACAGGGATCAGGCCGAGCAGGGCGATCAGCACCACCTGGCTGTGCCCGGCGAGCAGCATCAGTCCGAGCACCAGCGCGCCCGCCGCCCGGCAGCGCGGGCGGATCAGGCCGTGCACGGTGCAGGCGTAGAGCAGCGGCAGCCAGGCGCTGACCACGGGCTGATTGGGATGGTCGAGCAGGCCGGTCAGGCGTCCGCCCAGCGCGTAGGCGAGTGCCCCGACCGCGGCGGGGAGCGGGGCTGACCCCAGCGTTTGCAGCAGCCAGCGGGCGGCGAGAAAGGCCAGCAGCAGATGGGCGAGTTGATACAGATTGTATGCCGATACCGGGTCGGGGAGCAGCAGGAACGGCCACTGCCCGGGATAACAGGCGGCCATCTGGCTCTCCGCGACGAGCGGATAGCCGCCGCCCAGCGCAGTGGTCCAGACCGGCAGCGCGGGCAGGTGCGCCCGCTGCCAGAGGAAGGCGGGAAAGAAGAAACGCGCCCCGTCGCCTGAAGTGAGCAGCTGCCCCGGGATGGCGAGTGTCGGCTGGTAGACAAAGGCAAGGAGCAGGGCCATGCCCGCCGCTGCCAGCAGGGTTTGGCGCATGGTCAACGGGCCGTCCGGCCGGACGGCAGATAACGGAAAACGGGGCACAACGTGACTGAGGCCATGACCGGAGTTTAGCATACTCGCCGTTGACAGGCATGCCCGGAAAACCGATAATACAACAATCATCAGGAGGTGCGCAATGCGCTGGCTGACCATGCTGCTGCTGACGGTGCTGCTGTCGGGATGTGCCCTGACCAATTCCCTGACGCCGGGGCGGGAACAGCTGCTGGTTGCCGACCGGCTCTACTATGCGGGCGCCGACGGGAATGCGGCGATGGTGATCACCGCCAAGTTTGTCTCGGCCCGCGAACGGGGCGAAGTCATCAACCTGCGCACGGCAGTGGGGCGTTTCGGCAACCAGGTATGGGTGCTGGGCGACATTCTGGTAAATGTCGACTGCAATGCCAACGGTGCCGTGGCCACCTGGACGGTCTCGGGTCCCCGCCCGCTGCTGACCGCATACGGCGACAAGCTGAAGAGCATGCAGCAGCGGCGGGTGATGTACGAGCTGAGCTGGCATGAGGTGGACGCGCATCCCGCCGGTTATTACGAGGGCGATGAGCCGTGACCGTCCGTCCGCGGGTGGTGGTGAGCAAATGCCTTGAGTTCGCGGCCTGCCGCTATGACGGGCAGATGATCAATGATCCCGTGGTCGCGTTGCTGAAAGAGCAGGTGGAATTCCTGCCGGTCTGCGCGGAATGTGAAATCGGGCTCGGGGTGCCGCGCGAACCGATCCGGCTGGTGCAGCAGGGCAATATGCTGCAGGTGCTGCAGCCCGCGACGGGCCGCGATGCGACCGCGGCCATGCTGGCATTCTGCCGGACGTTCATGGCCGACCAGCATGACCTCGACGGTTTTCTGCTGAAAAGCAAATCACCGTCGTGCGGGGTGGGCGATGTGCGGATCTACCCGTCCGTCGGCAAGGTGGCGGCGCTGGGGCGCGGGCGGGGCATCTTCGGCGGCGCGGCGCGGGAATCATTCCCGGATCTGGCAATCGAAGACGAGGCGCGGCTGAGCAATTACCGCATTCGCGAGCATTATTTCACCCGGCTCTGGGCGTCGGCGCGGCTGCGCGCGGCGCGGGCGGCGGGGACGATGCGCGCATTGGTGAAGTTCCATGCCGATCACAAGCTGCTGCTGCTGGCGCACAGCGAAAAGGAGATGCGCCTGCTCGGCAAGATCGTCGCCAATCCGGCCAGGCGCCCGCTGCCTGCGCTGTGGGACGAATATGCCGCGGGCCTGGCCCGGGCGCTGGCCAATCCCGCCCGACTGACCGCGATGATCAATGTGCTGCAGCATGCCTTCGGGCATGTCACTGACCGGGTGCGCGCAGCCGAACGCCGGCATTTCCTCGCGCAGGTGGAAAAGTACCGCACGGGCAAGCTGCCGCTGTCTGCGGTGACGGCGCTGCTGGCGGCGCTGGTGGTCCGCTTCGAGGTTGCGTACCTTGCGGACCAGACGTTCTTTGCGCCGTACCCCGAGCAGCTCATGCTCATCACCGATTCAGGCAAAGGGCGCCCGCTGTGACGCTGGCGGATACTCGGCAGCCAATTCCGGACGCGGGTCGGATTGCTTGCGGACGGTGTGAGGAGAAATGATGACCATGCGCAAAAAGGTGCTGTTGTTTGCGGGGGTGCTGCTGGTCGGGGTGGTGCTGTTCTGTGCGGGGTACTGGCTGAAGTATGCGCAGGGCGTGATCCGGCCGGCGAGCGCGCCCGTGGCGAATGCGACGCGGCATATGCTCATCGGCAGCCAGGGGAGTGACTACAAGCAGGAACTGGTCCGGCAGCTGGCGGCCCGGTTGCAGGCGGAGGGAATTGCCAGCCAGATCATCGATGTGACCGCACTCCCGACCGTGAAGGAGACGGACTACGACGCCATCATCCTGATCTGTTCGATCGAGTTCTATGCGGCGCAAAAGGACGTGGCGGCGTTCATTGCGGCGGCGCAGCATCCGGAGCGCATCGTCCTGCACACCACCTCGGGACAGGGCGACATGCCGCCGCAGGTCTGCCGCATCGACGCGATCACCGGGGCCTCGCAGCCGGCCGCAATCAGCGACAAGGTTGCGGCGATCATGGCCCGTCTGCCGCCAGCGCCGGGGACTGTGCCGGGCAGCGACACCCGGATTGCGGCCGCAGCGGGGCGCTAAGCCGCGTGCGCATCGGCTATCCCTGCATCAACCGGTCACTGCCGTGCCGCAGCACCGCGCGGTTCATTCTCAAATCATATTCCGCGGCCCGGTTGACCGAAACCGTTGCGGCCAATCTCGACTGCCTGACGCAGATTCTCGCGTTTAACCGCGAGCACGGGCTGCTGTACTTCCGCATTTCATCGGATATCGTGCCTTTTGCCTCGCATCCCGTCTGCCGGGTGAACTGGCAGCGGCAATTCCAGCACGAATTTGCCGCGCTCGGCCGGCAGGCGCGGGCGGCGGGCATGCGGCTGGCCATGCATCCGGACCAGTTCGTGCTGCTGAATGCGCAGGACCCGGCCATTGTCGGGCGCAGTGTGGCGGAGCTGCGCTATCACGCGGCAGTACTCGACCTGATGGGGATGCCGGCATCGGCGAAACTGCAGATCCACGTCGGCGGGGTGTACGGCGACAAGCCGGCGGCCTTGGCGCGGTTTGCGCGCGAATATGCGCGGCTCGATCCGGCGATCCGGCGGCGGCTGGTGATCGAAAATGACGAGCGGCTGTACGGGCTTGACGACTGCCTGCAGCTCAGCCGGGCAACGGGCGTCCCGGTGCTGTTCGACGTGTTCCATCACGCCTGCCACGGCGGGGCACAGACGGTGGCGCAGGCGCTGGCGGCGGTGCGCACAACCTGGAAACGGGCGGATGGTATTCCGCTGGTGGATTACAGCGAGCAGGCGCGCGGCCTGCGCCCGGGCGCGCACGCGGCCACCCTCACCGACGCGGCGTTCCGCGCCTTCCTGCGGGCATCGCGTCCGCATGACTGCGATGTGATGCTGGAGATCAAGGACAAGGAAGTGAGCGCACTGCGGGCGCTGCGCCTGGCCGCGCGCGACGCGCGCCTGGTGCGCGGTTGACATGCCGGCGGCGGCATAGTATGTTGCAATTTACCAGGACAAGCGGCGGGAGGAACAGGGCGATGCCGGGAACGCTGGCGATGCCGGGCGGGGGCAACCACGGACGATGACCATGCGGGTATTGGTTGTTGACGACGAACCGTCCATTCGCCGAATCATGACGCTGGCGCTGGCGGACGTGGCCGGTTTCGAGGTGATTGAAGCCGGCGGCGGCATTGAGGGCGTGGCCCTGGCCAGGACCGGTGCGCCCTCGGTGGTGCTGCTGGATGTGCAGATGCCGGACCTTGACGGTTTTGCGGTCATGCAGACGCTGCGCGATGACCCGGTGACGGCGGAAATCCCGGTGGTCTTTATCACCGCATCGCTGGATGAGCGGGTGCTGGCGCGCTGTCAGAGCTGCGGCGCGCGCGGCGTCATCCAAAAACCATTCGATCCCATGACCTTGGGCAACGAACTGCAGAACATTATCGAACACGGCAACTGATCCGCCCGCCATACACCTTCGGGTCTTCAGCAACCACAGCAGCACTTTCATCCGTCAATGCGGCGCTCATCCGTGCTTCGGCCGGGATCGGGGCACGCAGCACGACGGCAATTGCAGCGGCAACGCATCTGTGCCGCCTGTCCGCGGTTCATTGCGGGAGCGAAAGGCGTGGGAAACTGCCGGCGCTGCATCGCTCCCGGGAGCGGCAGCGTCCCTGCGGGAACACGCGGCTGCGTGCCGGTAAGCTGACTGCTGTCTGGTTTATTGCGGGGCGAGCGGCAGGGCAACGTACATGGTGGTGCCGGTGCCGGCGGCTGAGGTGAACCAGATGCGGCCGTGCATACGCTCAACCAGCTTGCGGCTGATGGCCAGCCCCAAACCGGCACCGCCCCGGGTCCGGCTGCCCGTGGTGCCTGCCTGCTCGAAGGCGCCGAACATCTTGTGCTGAAATTCCTCGGGAATGCCCGGTCCCTGGTCGGCGATGCCGATCACCGCTTCGGTAGCGGCGGTTTCGACGGTGACGGCGACGCTGCCGCCCGCCGGCGAGAAATTCAGGGCGTTGGTAAAGAGGTTGGTGAAGGTCTGCAGGGCGGCATCGCGATCGGCCAGCACGCGCACGCCGGTGTCGGCCGGGGCAAAGGTCACCTGGCGGTCGCGGGCGAGCTGGGCCAGCGGGAGCATGGCCGCGGCAAACAGTTCCGCCAGCGGCAGCGGCGCGGCGGACGGGGTCCAGTGGTTGGCATCGATGCGCTGGAAGTCGAGCACATTGCTGATCAGGCGGGTCAGGCGTTCGGTGTCCTGCACGCCCAGAGTCACCAGTTGTGCGGCCTGGTCGGGCAGCGGCCCGTAGACCTTGCGGTCGAGCAGTTTCAGGGCGCCATGGATTGCGGTCAGGGGGGTGCGCAGTTCGTGGGAGACGATGGAGACAAAGCGGCCCTTGACTTCGGCGGCGGCTTCTGCGGCATCCTTGGCGGCACGCAGCTGATCTTCGCTGGCGGTGAGATCGTCCAGCAGGATGTTGGTGGCTGCGGCCAACTGATCGATTTCGTCGCCGTCGGCGACAGCCACCGGCAGGCGCAGCGCCCGATTCTGCTGGATGGCGGCCGTGCGCTGCGCCAGGGCGGATACCCGCCGGTGCACCTGCCGGTAGAGCAGGGCAAAGAACAGCAGCAGGCAAACAATGCCGACCGCGGCGACACTGACGATCAGCAGCGTGCGGGTGGTGGCGCGCTGGGCGTTGAGGGCGGGTGCCGCACTGACGGTGAGGCGGACGACGCGTCTGTCGAGGCCGGGCAGGTCGCGCTGCATGCGCATGCTGCCGTCCGCCTGGATGACCACGGGACGGCTGTCGGCGCCGGGCAGCGCCACGCTGTGCAGCGACAGCCGGCATCCGGTGACGGTGCTGAACCGGTCCAGCCGCGCGCCTTCAATGGCCCGCGCCATGACCAGGTAGCCGGGACTGGTGCCGCTGCGATCCGTGCGCAGGATGGCCACCGCGCCGGCGAGGTACATGCGCCCGCCGACTTCGATGAAGCCGTGCTGGACGTCCCCGGGGAGTGCCGGCTGCCCGAAGGCGGCAGTGGCGAGGATCTCACGCCAGGCCGGGCGGATGGTGAACAGCCCGGTGGCGCTCAGCCCGGCAGTGTCGAGCGGATCGCCTGACGGCGGCAGTCGTGAGCCGGCAAATACGATGCGCCGGTCGCGATCGAGCAGCGCGACGACATCAATGTCGATGTTGTTGAAGGTTTCAATGGTGTAGTTGGCATTAACATAGTCGGCGGCGCCGGTGCCGTTGAGATAGTCATAGGTGTCATCCCAATGGGCATAATCCGTGGCCGAATTGAGCAATGACCGCCGCTGTTCATCCAGCAGCAGGGTAACCCGGTCGAACTGGGCCGCCAGCGCCTGCTGCTCGAAATCGTCAAAGCTGCTTTCCAGGATGCGTGCGGCAAGGAATCCCAGGGCGACGAGCAGTAGGATAAAGACCGCCAGCACGGAAAGGGTGATCTTGTAGGAGAGCGAACGGCGCAGGGGCAACCGGCCCTTGGCGGGCGGCGGCATCGGAGTGTCGGTCACAAAACCGCCGGCGGTTGCCCGTCCGGGCATTCGGGTGGCAACGCGACCAATCCGCTGGCACATGCATTATGCATCATGAAAACCATATAGCATGACCTGCGGTTGTCGTCAATCGCCAAACCGTCGCCAAATGCCGGCCAGCAGGGCCACCGCGAGCAGCTGCGGCAGCAGATTAAGCCACAATCCGGTGGGGACAAAACGGGCGCTGACGGTATGCCGGCCGGCCGGAACAGGCACGGCAAGAAATGCGTCAAAGGCGCGGTCGGCGGCGCACCGGCGTCCGTCGATGGACGTCCGCCAGCCGGGATAATCGAGTTTGTCGAGAACCAGCACGCCCGGTCCGGTAACCGTCAGGGCACAATGGTCGCCGGGCGCCGAGGCCGGCAGCGGCTGGCCGGCCGGCGGCGCGAGCGCGGCTGCCGCCGGCCGGCAGGCGGCGAAGGTGGTATCCGTCAGCAGCAGCGGCAATGCCGGTGCGAGCGCGAAGATTTGCAGATCGTCTGCAGGTCGGGCGCAGGTTTGCTGCCACCCGGGTGCGGCGATAACGGCCCGGCCGTTGATGGTGCGGCGCGCGGTGATGCGGGTAACGCCGCAATGGCGCAGCAGATTGGTGAGCTGGTCCGCAGTGACGTCGGTGCGCGCATGCAGGTCGCGCAGGCGCTGATAGGAGGCAAGCCGGGCGGGGCTGTAGCCGAGGAAGGTCGACTGGCCGAACCAGGCGGCGGTGAGGCCGTAGTGGAAACGAAACTGCTCGCGGTGATAGGCGGGCAGCGAGGCGGCGTTGAATTGCGGCATCAGATCGGCGGAAACCAGCGACATGACTCGCGCCCCGGCCGGCAGCGGTGTGGCGGCACCGGCGGCGAGCAGTTCGGTGAGCGGCAGGGTAAGGAAATACGGGCGGTTGACCAGCAGCAGCTCAAGCATGAGCGCGCCGCCTGCCAGCATGAGCGCACCCGGCCGCCCGCGCCGGCGCGCCAGCGCCGCGGTGGCGACGGCGATCATGAGCAGGACAGCATAGATGAAGAGCTTTTCCGGATAGCGGAACAAGTGCAGCGGAAATTCGCGGCTGCCGAAGGCGGCGACGAGCGCCAGCAGCACCGCACCCGCGGCCAGACCCGGGCGCCGGCGGATTCCGAGGACGAACAGGATGGCCACCGTCATGCCGCAATAGACAAAGGGATAATTGCTCGCCGGGGAAAACCCTGACCAGGTATTGTCCCAGGGGACGAACGCTTTGACCAGCTCGGCGAATTCGAGGCGGAAATCGAGCGTGCCCGCCGTCGCACCGGTTGCCAGTGCGGAATGCCGGTAGAACTCGCCGAAGCCGAAATAGAACAGGGGCGGCCAGCAGAGCAGCAGGGTGATCAGCGCGACCAATGCCGCCCGCGAAGCGGCGAGCTGCCGCCGGCGCAGCGCCGCGAGCAGCAGGCCCGTGACCAGCAGCACCGTAACCGCCACATAGACGAGCCCGCCGGCGGTCAGCGAGCAATAGAGCAGCGGGGGGATGGCGAGCAGGCGCTGCGGGCGGGTGGCGGCGGTGCGGCAGATCCACAGCAGCGGGAAGAGCATGGCGAAGCTCAGAAAATTGCTGGGGAACTCGCTGATCGAGAGCACGGTACCGCTGCCGGTGCAGGCGACGGCGGCGAACAGGCCGATCCCGGGCTGCTCCCGGCCGCCGGCGAGGAGAAAGGCGAAGATTGCGATGACGGCGAATCCGGCGAGCAGGGTGAGGTTATACGCGGCCACGAACAGCAGAGCGCGAAAGAGCAGGAGCTGCGGATGCCAGAAACCGTACTGCGGGTCGGCAAAGAACGGGGTGCCAAGGTACTGGGCGTCGTGCCAGCATGACGGCGCGGTCGCCAGCAGATGCCGGTAGGCGAGGAACTGATTGGTGTGGTCGCGGAAATAGGGAACGGCCGTGGTGCTGAACAGCGGTGCGAACATGAGCGCAAACCACAGGCAGCCCAGCGCGGGGAACAGGTGGCGAACGGGTGCGGCCGCGGGCATGGTTGTCAGCACCTCCGAAATATGGCAGACATTGTAGAGTGACCCGCTGCCGCTGTCAATACTGCGGCGGGTCGGGAGGAAGGGCATGCGCTACAGTCAGGGCACAGTCGGGCGGGTGTTTGTGGTGCGGTTGGAGGACGGCGATATTCTGCATGAATGTCTCGAACAGCTGGCGCGTGCGGAAAATGTGCGCGCGGCCTCGGTGATTGTGGTGGGCGGCGCTGACGCGGGGAGTCGGCTGGTGGTCGGACCGCAGGCCAGCCGCGCCACCCCGGTCGTACCGGTTGAGACCGCACTTGACGGCGTGCATGAAATTGCGGGAACAGGCACCATTTTCCCCGACGACCAGGGCCGGCCGCAGCTGCATCTGCATGCCGCATGCGGTCGCGGCGTCGGCACCGTGACCGGCTGCGTGCGGGCCGGGGTGAAGACCTGGCATGTGCTCGAGGCGATTGTGACGGAGATTCGCGATACGCCGGCCGTTCGCCGCCGTGAGGAAACGACCGGTTTCACGTTGCTCCAGCCGCTGGGCTGATACGCGTCCGCCGGCCGACCCGTTGCGACCCGGCAGGCATGCGGGGGATTGCGGGAGTTTTGTTCGGGACCGGCGGCGGGAAAACCCGCCGCGGACACTGCTTGACAAACCCGCCGGGGTGCGGTACGTTGCCGGCCGGGACACCATGGGCAGGGGAAGCCGGGCAACGGCACTAACGTTTTTTCTGGTGTGGTTGTTTGCGCTGCCGGCAGCGGCAGCGGATGATGCGCTGCTGCCGGTCGTCCTGACGGCGGGGGTGCGGACGCCGGCAGGCGTGGTGCTGGCCACGGACGACGGCCTGCTCCTGCTCCCGGATTTTGGCGACAGGACCATGAAGGTGCAGGCGCTGCCGGACAGTGGCGCGGTGCGCGATCTGGCGGTTGCGGGCGGAATCCTGTATGCATTGACCGAACGCGGGGTGGTGCGGGTGCCGGCGACCGGCGCACCGGCATGGCTGGCGGGCCCCTGGCCGGCCGGCGGGGACCCGGAGCAGGAACGGCTGTCGGCCTGCGACCATCTGACCGCGGCGGCCGGTGCGCTGTACGTCCACAGTTTCAATGACATCTTCCGCCTTGACGCCGGCGGCGGCCCGCCTGAACGGCTGATCCATACCACCGAGAATATCAGCATGACGGCAGTACAGGAGGGAACGGTGTGGTTTGGTTCGCTGCGCGGCCTGTATCGCTGGCAGGCGGGCATGCCGGAGGCGGAGGCGGTGAGTCCCAGCCAATTCGGTCTGCTCACGCCGCTGGTGATGACGTGCGCCGCGGTTGATGACGGGAAACTGCTGTTGGGCACGCTGGGCGCCGGCCTGCTGGCGCGGCAGCCCGACGGTGCGTGGCGCGTGGACGGCAGCGAACCGGACATCTACCGGGTCTATCCGACGACGCCGGGCAATGCGCTGGTGCTGCTGCCGCCGGACCGCTGGCGCCGCTGGTCGCTGACGGACGGCTGGGGTGCGGCAGTGACGCTGCCGTTCGGTCCCGAATCGGTGGTGCTGCCCGGCGACGAGGTGGTGGTGTTTGAATCCGGCGGCAACGGCATCCAGCGCTGGCGTGATGATCGCTGGGAGACATATTTCGCCGGTCGCCGACAGCTGTTCTATCGCGGGCGCGGCAGCCTCCCTGCGGCAGTTGCGGCCGCGGACAGCGGCGGACGGCGGCTGCTCCCCCTGCTGGGCGCGGCCGCGCTGCTGCTGGTTGTTGCCCTGCTGGTCGGCCGCTGGCGGCATTGGCGGCGGGAGCATCCGGCTGTATCGGTGTCGACGGCGGACTGGCGGGAAACCCCGCCGGCCGTGCCGCCTCTGCAACCGGTGGTGGTGTATCGCGAGCAGTGGCTGGCGCTGCGGCACGGGCTGGCGGACCTTGCCGCGGAACAGGCGACCCTGGAAGCCGAGCATGCGGCACTCTCCCCGGCGGAACGGGATGCGGCGGCGACGCAGGGGGAATTTCAGCAGCGGGTGCGGCGGATCAGGCAGCAGGTGGACGAGCGCGTTGCCGCGGCGCGCGCCAGCGCGGAGTGCTGGCATCGTGAGCTGGCGGCCCTGACTGCTGAACGGCAGCAGGTGACGGCGGATCGTGCGCGGCTGGAACAGGACTATCGCGACCGGAAGCTTGACCGCAGCGAAGTGCAAACCTGGCGCCGGCGGCTGCGATTGCGGGCGGACCAGGTGGAACGCGAGCAGGAGCAGCGCGAACGCATGGCGGCGGAATTCGCCGACGTGCTGCCTGACTGACGGGCGTTGTGACGGCGGGCGGCCATGGCTGAGTGCGGGCGGACCTGCCCTAACCGGCGGCCGTCGCCGGCGGGTGCTGCGGTTGTGGAATGCCGGCTGCGGTCCGGGCGGAGACTGCCGTTGCGGGCGACTGCAGTTCCCGCGCTGTCGGCAGCGCGTATCGCGGGGTCGGTCGGGCAGCCGGCATGGCTCCTGATGGCGGGGGTGCTGCTCCTGCTGCTGGCCGGCTGCGGGTCGCCGGCCGGGTCACCGGTTGTGCCGACAACTGACGATACGACGACGATCCGCCGGCAGTCGCTGCAGCAGGCGGCGGCGCATTACACCGCACAACTCGCCCGGGACCCCCGCCAGCCGGAGACACTTGCCGGACTGGGCGCAGTACTCGCCGCGCTGGGCGATACACCCGGTGCGCGGGCGCGGCTGGCTGCGGCCCTCGCGCTCGATCCGCAACGGCATGAGACACGGTTGCGCCTGGCGGAACTGCTGGCGGTGGCAGGTGAAGATGAGCTGGCGCTGCGCGAGGCGGCGGCGGTGACGGCGGCCCAGCCCGACAATGCCGCTGCCTGGCGGCTGACGGCGGAACTGGCGGCGCGCGGCGGCGATTGGCCCACGGCGGCTGCGGCCCGGCTGCAGGTCGTACGACAGCAGCCGCTCACGGCAGCCGACCGCGCGGCGGCAGCGGCCGCCCTGGCGAACTATGCCCGGCAGGCGGCAGCGGCGGGCGACGGCGCGATCGCGCAGGCGGCGGCGCGGCAGGGTCTGCTGCTGCTGCCGGATGATCGCGCCTTGACCCTGGCCCTGGCGGCGGGTCAGGCGGCGGCGGGGAACCTGCTGCTGGCCCGGCATACCCTGAACAACCTGCGGCAGCGGCATCCCGACGACGCGACGGCATTGGGCGATTTGGCCGCGGTGGAGGTCAGGCTGGGTCAGGCGGCGGCGGCGCGGACGCTCTGGCAGGAACTGGCGGCGCGGCGTCCGCTGAGCGGTGAGGAACGCGTGCAGTACGCAGCCACCCTGATGCAGACGGGCGCGCGGACGGCCGCGGTCGAACAACTGCAGGCGGCAGGCGACCGGCTGCCGGCAGCAGTCGCCCTGCTCCAGGCACAGCTGCTGGCCGGCGCCGGCGACACCCCGGCGGGCCGGGCGGTTGTGCGGACCCTGCTGCAGCGCGGGCATGATCTGCCGGCGGCGCGCCTTGCCGCGGTCTGGGCGGAACAGGCAGGCGACGCTGATGATGCCGTCGCCCGCTATCAGGAAATCCTTGTTCACCGCCCGGGCGACACGGCCGCGGCGCTGGCGGCGGCACGGCTGCTGGCACCGCGCGATGCGGCGGCGGCGTTTGCCCTGCTGCGCTCGGCGCGGGCGGCGCATCCCGGCGAACCGCTGCTGGCGGCGGCACTGACGGCGCTGGGCGAACGGCGGTTGCGGGCTGCCGCGCCGGTGGCGCTGCCGGAACTGTGGCGTGAGATTGCCGGCACTTTGGGCGAGCAGCCGGCACTGGCGCTGGCGGCGGCCGACGCGTACCGCGCCGGCGGCGATGACAGCGCGGCAGTTGCGGTGCTGACGCAGCGGATCCCGGCGGCGACGCCGGGCGTTGCGGGCCGCCTGACGCGCAGCTGCTGGCGGTTGGGGAACCATACCGGCGCGGCGGCGGTGCTGCCCGTGGCCCTGGCGGAGCAGCCGGATGATGCGTGGCTGCGCCTGCTCAACGGCGCATTGCTTGCCCGGCGCGGCGATGCCGGCGCGGTGGCAGCGCTGCAATCGGTGCTGGCGCTGGCGCCGGGACGGTATGACGGAGCGGTGCACCTGTGGCTGGCGGCAGTGGCGAGCCGGGCGGGTGACTGCGCCGCGGCGGACCGCGCCTATGCGCGCGCATTTGCCGCCGGCGCTGATCCGCGCTATCAGGTGCGGCGCGCCCGCTGCCGCGAACAGGCGAATGACGCTGCCGGCGCGGAACAGCTGTACCGGCAGCGCCTGGCCGCGGCGCCGGACGACTGGCGGGCATGGTTCGGATTGGCGCGGCTGCTGACCCGGCGCGACCGGTTGGCTGAAGCGGGTACGGTCTGGTATCGGCTGGCGGCGATCCGGCCTGACGCGGCACTGCCGCGGTATATGCACGGCTATTGCCGGTATGCTGCGGGCGATATTGTCGTGGCCGACCGAGAATTTGCGGCGGCGGGTCAGTTATGCCCGACGCTGTGGGAGGCGGCATACGCGCAGGCGGTGACTGCGGCCAGGCTGCGGCGGCCGGACGAAGCGCTGCGCGCGGCGGCGCAGGCACGGCAACTGGCGCCTGAGCGCGCCCGCCCGGCCTATCTGCTGGCCCGGCTGCTGCGGGAGGCCGGCCGCAATGACGAGGCGGCGGCGCTGCTGCAGCCGCTGCTGAGCATGGCCAATCCCACCCCCGAGGTCCGGCTGCTGCATGCCTATCTGCGCCGTGATGCGGGTGACCTTGGCGGGGCGGCGGCGAGCGTGCAGGCCTGCCTTGCCGACCGGCCGGATGACCGCGAGGCGCGGCTGCTGCTGGCGGATATCCGCATGGATGAGGCGCGGGCGCAGCTGGCGGCGGGTGATCCCGACGGAGCGACGCGGGCGGCCGCGGCCGCCCTGGCGCTCGATGCGGCGCAGGGTGATGCCCTGCTGATCATGGCGGAAGCGGCATGGCAACAGAACCGCGCGGAGATCGCGCTGCGGCACTGGCGGGCCTACCGCGCCCAGGGCGGGACCCGGCGGATCCGCAGCCGCATCGGGCAGGCGCTGCTGGCCCTGGCACCGGCGGCGGGCGATGCGCGGTATGCCGGCGAGGCGCTGGCGGAATTCCGCGCGGCGGTGGCCGACGGCGAGCGCGACACAATTGCGTATGCGACACTGGCGGCGGCGGCCCGGCAGGCGAACGACCTGCGGCAGGCGCTCATCTATTACGGACAGTGGCTGGAACTGGCCCCTGACGACGAACAGGGCCGGCTGCTGACAGCGGCGGCGCGGCGTGCTGCCGGGCAGCTGGGCGAGGCGGTGGCGGACTATCAGCGGGTGCTGGCGCTGAATCCCGGATCGCTGCCGGCGGCGCAGGCATTGGCGGATCTCTACGCAGCGAAGAACGAACCGGCGGCAGCGATGCGGGTGTATGAAACGCTGGTGCGCGTTCGGCCCGAGTGCGCGCCGGCCTGGCACAACCTTGGCCTGCTGTATCGTGCGCAGCGGGACGCGCCCCGGGCGGCGGCGGCGCTGGCGCAGGCGGTGCAATGCGCGCCGGCCAACGGTGCCATCCTGCTGACGGCGGCGGCACTGGCGGGGGAAAACAGCGACTTCGCGGCGGGGGTGGCATTTGCGGAACGCGCCGGCGCGGCAGGCGATGCCGTGCGTGCGGAACTGTGGCGGCGCTGGGGCGACCGGCTGGCTGCCGCCGGTGACGACAGCGGGGCACTGCGCTGTTACGACCGGCTGCTGGCGTTTGCCCCCGGCGACTGGCAGGGGTACCGGCAGCGCGGGCTTGCCCGCCAGCGGCGGGGCGAACTGGCGGCGGCGGTGCGCGAACTGTCGCGGGCGGTGCAGCTGGCGCCGCGCGGAGCCGAGCCGCGGGCGGAACTCGGCGACGTCTACGCCGCACAGGGAATGACGGCGGCGGCAGTGGCGGAATATGCGCGCGCCCTGGCGGCGCATCCGGCTGACCGGGCGACGGCGGCGCGCGCGGCGGTGCTGTGCGCGCAGGCGGAACAATGGGATGCAGCCCGGCAATGGCTGGTGCGGGCGGATGGCGGGCCGGCAACGGCGGCGGCGGCGCTGGCGGCGGGCCTGCTGGCGCGGCATGATCGCAACCTGGTGCAGGCGCGGCAGGCGCTGCAGCGCGCGGTGGAACTCGACCGGAACTCCGCCGCCGGGTACAGCGCGCTGGCTGACGTGCAGGAGCAGACGGGTGACGCCGCCGGCGCGCTGCTGGCCCTGGCCCGGGCGCAAACCCTGCGCCCGCGCGATGCGGGCTTGCCGCGCCGTGAGGCGCTGCTGCGCGAACGGCAGGGCGACGCGGCGGGAGCGGAAACGGCGTATCGCCGCGCACTGGCGCTTGCCCCGTCGGGCGAACTGTGGCACAATCTGGCGGAACTGCTGCGGCGCGGCGGACGGACGGACGATGCGGCGGCGGCGTACCGCACCGCCATGCAGGATCCGCAGTTCCGCTATCGCGCCTATGCGCTGAACGGACTGGGCCTGGTGGCGTTCGCCCGGAACGAGTATCCGGCGGCGATCGCGCGGTTTGGCGAGGCGCTGGCTGCTGATAACCGCTATGCGGAACCGGCGGTGAATCTGGCGGCGCTGTACCGCGCGGCGGGCAATCTGCCTGCCGCGCAGGCGGCGGCGCAGGCGGCGCTCGGGCGGGATGCGCGGGCGCATCGCGCGCATTATCTGCTGGCGCTGATCGCGGAGGCGCAGGGCGACCGGGCGGCGGCGCGGCGGGCGCTGGCGGCGGCGGTGCGTCTGGCGCCGGACAATAACGATTACCGTGCCCTGGCGGCACGGCTGGGAGGCATCTAATGAGTGTGTTGGCACAACTGTTCACCGCAACGCGGGCGCGAAGGACATGCGCCCTGATGCCGTTTGTGGCGGCGGGCGATCCTGACCTGAATTTCACCGGTGAACTGGTGCAGACCCTGGCGGATGCCGGCGCGGATATGGTGGAAATCGGCGTCCCGTTTTCCGATCCCATGGCCGACGGGCCGGTGATCCAGGCGGCATACACCCGGGCGCTGGCGCGCGGCATCACGCTGGATGCGGTGCTGGCGGCGGCGCCGGCATGGACGGCGCGACTGCCGGTGGTGCTGATGCTGTATTACAACCTGCTGTTCAGCCGGGGGGTGGAGCGGGCGGCGGCCGACTGCGCCGCGGCGGGCATTGCCGGGGTGATTGTGCCCGACCTGCCGCCCGAGGAGGCGGCTCCGGTAACGGCGGCGCTGGCAAAGCATGGGCTGGATTTTATCGTCATGCTGACCCCGACGACGCCGGCGGCGCGGGCGCGGAAACTGGCGGCGCAGGCGGGCGGGTTCATTTACTACGTCGCCCTGGCGGGGGTTACCGGGGCGCGACGCGACCTGCGGGCGGAGTTGCGGGCGGAAGTGACGGCGGCGCGCGCCCACGGGCTGCCGGTCTGCGTCGGGTTTGGCATTTCGCGGCCGGAACACGTGGCGGAAGTATCCCGGTTTGCCGACGGGGTGATTGTCGGCAGCGCCCTGCTGCAGCAGTTGGCGGCGGCGGGTGACGGGCGTGCGGAGCGGCTGCGCGCCGCAGAAAAATTTATCCGGGCGCTGGCGGCAGCGCGGAAGGAGCAGGGGTCATGAACGATCAGGAAACCACCGTCGACCAGCTCAAGGGGCTGGTGGCGGAGTTTGTTCGCGAACGCGAATGGGAGCGGTATCATTCGCCCAAGAATCTGGCAATGTCCATCGCCATCGAGGCGGCGGAAATCATGGAGATGTTCCAGTGGCTGGAACTCGATGCGGCCAAGCAGCGGGTCAATCACGACCCGGAATTCCGGGCGCATTTGTGCGAAGAGCTGGCGGATGTGACCGCGTATGTGCTGTCCCTTTGCCAACAAAACGGGATCGATCTGGCGGCGGCCATGGAGGATAAGATGGCCAAAAACCGGCGCAAGTATCCGGCAGCAGCGGTGCGCGGACTGGACTACAGCAAGCCGCAGGATTGACAAACGTATTTGTATCTGATATTAATCCCATAATAGTTATTCAAAGGGGAGGGGGGGATGCTGTCTGCAGCCCCCCCTATTTTATTGCATGCTGAAAACGCAGGTCCGCCATAACGGGCGGGTTCCGATAATCAACCTGACGGGCGAGCTCACCGCCCGTCACGCCAATGACCTCACCCAGCTCCTCGACGGGCTGCTGGATGACGGCATGGATGCGTGTGTCCTTGATCTTGAACAGGTTACCGCCATCGATGCGCCGGCGCTCCAGCTGCTGGCGACGCATCTTGCGGAAACGCGCGCGCATGGCGGACGCATGACCATCCTCAAGCCGCACCCGGCGATTGAAAAGGACATTTCCCGGTTTGTGCTCGACCAGCGGGTCGAGGTGTTCTACCAGGAGGCCGCCGCGGTCGAGGTCATGGAGGAGGAACTGCGGTCGCGGCTGCGCCGGGCGATCAAGTCAACGACACGGTTCAAGCGCACGCCGCGCGTTCCGCTGCCGCCCGATCCGCCGGAGGAACGGCAGAGCGCGGTGGTTGACATTCGCCGGCTGCTGTCGGGGATCGATCCCTGCCCGCATTGCGGCGGCATGCTCGAGGTGGACGGCAGCTGTGCGCGTTGTGCGGCGCAGGCGCCGGAAAAGCCGGCGGCGCCGCCGGCGGCCTTGCCGACATTCCCGGTGGCGTCCGCGGCGGTTGTTCCCGCACCCGCAGCGGATTCAGCGACCGGCGCGGCGCCGGTCGTCCACCAGGAAACCCGGCTGGCAGCGCTGCGGCGCGAGCGGCGCGGGGAGCAGGCGGCCCTGCAGGAAACCCGGAACGTTTTGCGCCAGTTGCGGCGGCGGATGCGGCGGGTGCGTCAGGAACTGGCGGCAAGCGAGGAGGCGCAGGCACAGGCGGCGGGCGCGCGGCAGGAATGGCAGCGGCGCCGCACGGAGCTGCGCGCGCTGCGCCGGGCGGAACAGGAATTGGCGGCACGCCGGCGCGTCCTGCGCGCGGAGGTGGCAGACCTTGACCGGCAATGCCGCAGCGGACGCGAGTCGCTGCGCCGGCTGATTGAGGAGGAACTGGGTGCGGAACAGGCGCGACTGGCCGCGACCCGGGATGAATTGGCGGCGGCGACGGCGGCGCGTGATGCGGCGGAACGGGAAATGCAGGGTCTGCGCGCGGCCGGCGACCAGGAACGCGCGGCGGCGGCGGCATTGGCCCGGACCGTGGCGGACTTGCGCAGCGAAGAGACGCGGCTGCGCGCGGCCGCGGCCCGGCACGCGGCGGCGGCGGCGGCGCTGGCGACGATTACCGGCGAACTGGCCGCATACGAGCAGCGCTGCGACCAGGTGCGGCGGGAGCATGACGCACTGACCGCGGCGGTGGCGCAGCTGGCGCGCGAGCGGGAAGCCGCAGTAGCGGCGGCGGCGGCGGCGGCGCATGAACTTGACCGGCGGCAGCAGGAACTGGCGGAACTCGAGCGCACCTGCCGGGCGCGGGCGGCGCGGGCGGACGCGCTGGAGCAGCAGGCGGTGGCGGCGCGCGAACTGGTGGCCAACATCGGCGAGCGGCGGGAGGAAAGCCAGCGCCTGGCTGCGCTGGTGGCGGAACGCGAAGAAGAAGCGCGCGACCTGGCGCGACGGCTGGCGAAACTGCGCGCCGAGCGGGAGCAGCGCGAACAGCAGCTGGCGCGGCAGCGTGACGAGCAGCAGCAGCTCAGCTCCACAGTGAGCGGGGCGATGACCCAGCTGCAGGATGCGCGGCGGCAGACCCAGGCGCTGGGCGAGCAGGTGGCCAATCGCCAGCGCGAACTGACCCGCCTGCAGGAGTTGCGGGTCAAGGCGCAGCAGCGGCTTGAGGAATGCGAGGTGGCGCGCCATCAGCAGGAGCGCGACACCGCGGAACTGGTGCGGGCCGCGGAGCAGCACCGTGCCGATCTGCAGGCCTTAACCGGCGAGCATGAGCGGCTGCAGGCGCAACTGGCGGCGGGTGAGCGCGCCCTGGCGGACCGGCGGGCGGAGTGCGCGGCGGGCGAGGAAACACTGGCGCAGGTGCGCGCGGCAATCGCCGCGGCGGAAACCGCAGTGGCGGATCGCGAGCGGATGGCGACCATGCTTGCCCGGCAGCAGCGGGAGGGGGAGCAGGCCTGCGCCGCCCTGCAGGCGCGCGCGGCATCCCTGACTGCGGAACTGGCGCAGCTGGCGGACGAGGAAGCGCGGCTGGCGCGCATCAGCGCGGAACGGCAGACCGCGGAGACGGAACTGACCCGGGTGCGCGAGCAGGCAGCAGCGGCGCGCGAGGCGCTGGCGGAGGCGAAGCGGCAAACCGCAAAAACCCGGTCGGCACAGGCGCAGGCGGAGCGGGCGCTGGCGGCGCGTGAACGCGACCGCGCCGCGGTTGACGCAGCGCTGACAACCCTGCAGGCGGCGGCGGCGGCGGAACGCGAACGGCAGGCGGAACGCGAACTGGCGGTACGGGCGCTGGCGACGCGCGAAGAGGAGCAGGCGGTGCGGCTGGCGGCCCTGCAGGAAGAGGCGGCGACCGCGGCGACGCTGCTGCGCGACAGTGAGCGGGCGCGCGAACAGGTGGCGCTCGCCCTGGCCAAGCTGAAGGCCGAGCAGGCGGGGCTCAGGAACGAGCTGGCGCAGCGGCAGTCGGAGCTGCGCACGGTCATGGCGGACGAGCAGGCGCGGCGCACGTCGGTGACCGAGCTGGCCCGCCGTCACCAGGATTTGGAACGCGACCTGGCGCGCCAGCATGAAGCCAAGCGCCTGCGGGAGACGGAGCTGACGGCCCTGCGCGAAATGATTGACGGCCAGCGCCAGGAGCTGGCGACCGTGCGCGAGGAGCAGGCGGCGGCGGCGCAGGCGCTGGCGGCAGCCCAAACGGCCCAAACCGCCGCCGCTGCGGCCTGTCGCGATCTGGAGCAGCAGCGCGACGACTTGACCGCAGCCCTGCGCCAGCTGCAGGTGCGTCGCGATGAGTTGACGCGGGAATGGGACGAGGCGGAGCGGGCCGCGACCGCAGCCCAGGGCAAGGTGGCGGCGGCGCGGGATACGCTTGCGCAGCTGGCGGATGAGCAGCGCGCCCAGCAGGCACAGCTGATCGCGGGCGCCGCCGAGCATCGCCGGCAGGAACAGGCGGCGGCGCAGCAGTCGGCAGAGCTGTCCGCACTGGCGGCGCGGCTGGCAGCGTTGCGACAGGAAGAACAGACGCAGGTGGCGGGGACGCAGGCGGCGGCGCAGGCGAAACAGGCGGCGGAAACGGAAACAGCAGCAGCGCGGGAACGGCTGCAGGCGGTCGCCGACGATTGTGCCCGCCTGCTGCGGGAACGCGACGCGCTGGCGGCAGCCCGGCAGGAGCAGGAAACTGCGCTGCGCGCGGCGGCGGGTGAGGCGGAACGCCGGCGCAATACCCTGCAGCAGCTGGCGGCGCGACGGCGGCGGGCGCAGCGCCTGCGGCGGCGGTTTGTGGCGGTATTGACCGCATGCCGGCAGCAGGTGACCGCGACCCGCGGCGAGGCGCGGCAGCAGCGGGAGGAAGTCCAGGCGCTGGCAGGCGAATTGCGGACCCTGACGGCGGCCCGTCTGACCGCACAGGAAGAGCTCCGGCAGCAGCAGCAGCGGGTGGCGGCGCTCCAGGCGGCCACGGCGGGACTTGAGGCGGCCCAGGCGGCGGGGAGTGCGGCAGAGGCGGAATTGCGTACGCTGGCGGACGAACTGGCCGCACGCCGCGCGGTGCTGGCCGGACTGGCCGACGAGGAACGGCAGGCAGCTACGGCGGTCACCGAGCGGCAGGCCGCATTGCAGGCGGTGCAGCAGGAGCTGGCCGACCGGGAACAGCAGCGCGATCTGCTGGTTACCACGGTTCGGGCACAGGAGGAACTGGCCCAGAGCCAGCAGGCACGGGCCGCAGCAGCCGATGAGCGGGTTGCGCGGGCGAAAGCGGAGCATGCGCGGCAGCAGGCGGAGCTCGTCCGGCTTTCCGGTCTGGTCGAGGAACAGCAGCGGCAGGCGGCGCGGCTGACAGCCGCGCTGGCGGCGGATGAGGCGGTCCTGGCCGAGTGCCGCGAGCGGCGGGAGGCGGAAGACCGGCGCACCACCGCGGCGGCAGTCAGGCGCAAACAGCTGCAGGCCCATGCGGTGCGCCTGCGCCAGCGGCTGGCGGCGGCGGAACAGCGCTGCGCGGCGGTGGAACAGGCCGCGGCGGCGGCGGACAGTCGCCGGGCGGAAGCGGAGCAGCGGGCGGCGGCGGCAGCGGCAGCGGCGGAACAGCTGCGCGAATTGCGGACCAAAGTGACGGCGGCGGAGAGTCGCGCGCAGGACGCCAGCGCCGCGGCGGACCGTCAGGCGGCGCGGGCGGCGGCGGCGCAGGAACAGGTGCGCATTGCGGAACAGCGCGCGGCAGCCGCGGCGCAGGAATTGGCGCAGGTGGAAGCCGCGGCGGCAGCCGCGGCGGCAGCGGCGGAACAGGCGGCCCGGGCGCAGGCGGCCGCGGCGGACACGGCCCGGCAGCAGCTGGCGGCGGAACTGGCGGCGGCGCGGGCGCAGGCGCAGGCGGAAGAAGAACGGCGGGCAGCGGCGGCGGCGCAGGAACTGGCACGGCTGACGGCGGCGGCGGATGCCGCGCGCCAGGCGGCGGAACAGGCGGCCGCGGCGCAGGCGACCGCGGCGGACACGGCCCGGCAGCAGCTGGCGGCGGAACTGGCGGCGGCGCGGGCGCAGGCGCAGGCGGAAGAAGAACGGCGGGCAGCGGCGGCGGCGCAGGAACTGGCACGGCTGACGGCGGCGGCGGATGCCGCGCGCCAGGCGGCGGAACAGGCGGCCGCGGCGCAGGCGACCGCGGCGGACACGGCCCGGCAGCAGCTGGCGGCGGAACTGGCGGCGGCGCGGGAAGAGGCGCAGGCCGAAGAAGAGCGCCGGGCGGCGGCGGCGCAGGCGGCGCACCAAAAACTCGAGGATGAGCTGGCGGCCGTGCGACAGGCGGCACAGGCGGAAGAACAGGGCCGGGTGGCGGCGGCGCAGGCGGAACTGGCCCGCCTGGAGACGGCGGCCAGTGCGGCCCAGCAACAGGCGGCAACCGCGGCAGCAGCACAGGCCGCGGCGGAACGGCAGCTGGCGGAGGCCCGGGCGGCGGCAGACACCGCAGCGGCGCAGCTGGCGGCGGAAGAGCAGCGCTTGGCTGACCGGCAGCGTGCACTGGCTGATTGCCGGGCGGAGTTGCAGCAGGTGCAGGCGGCGGTGGTAACGGCGCGGCGCGAGGAACAGGACCAGTTGCGACGGCAGGAGCAGGCGCGGCAGGAACTGATGTCCCTGACGGAAACACTGGCTGCGCGGCACCACGAACTGGAACGGGCGGGTGAACAGTGGACTGAACTGGAAGCACGTTTGCGTGAGACGGCCGCCGCGGTTGACCGGCAGGCGGCAGCGCGGGCGGCGGCGGATGAGCTGGAAAGCCGGAATGCCGCCGCGCGTGCAGCAATGGAAGGTGTGTCGGCGGCGCTGGCTGGGGCGCGTGACGATCTGGCGCGGCAAGCCGCCGAGCGTGAACGACTGGCGGCGGCGGTGACTGAACTGCAGGCGGCACAGACGGAAGCCGAGCGCCGGCACCGGGAGGTGGCGGCGGCGGCGGCACGTGAAGAGCAGCGGCGTGACGAATATGCCGCCGCCTGTGCAACACTGGGGCGTGACCTGGCCGGCCAGCTGGCCCGACTGGCAATGCGGGAGAATGCGGCGCATGATCTGCAGCACCGGCGTGATGACCTCGCGCAGGCGGAATCGGCGCTGGCGGAAGTGACCGCGAGACGCGAGACCATGCACCAGGCCTGCGCTGAACTGGAAGAACGCCAGGCGGCGCTGCGCGGCACGGTAACGGCATTGACGGCCGCGCGGACGGAGCAGGATGAGCTGGCGGCCGAACTGGCCGCGCTGCGTGAGGAACGTGAATTGCTGGCGCGCGAACTGGCGGCCGATACGCAGCGGCGGGCGACGCTGGAAAGCGAAGTGCAGTGTCAGGAACAGGCGCGGCAGGAGCAGCAGGCGGAGCGGACGGCGGCGGAACAGGCGCTGACG
>CAZFBR010000020.1:0-24515 GCA_964517215.1 uncultured bacterium | reverse complement strand
CTCGCATTTCAACGGAGCGTAGCGGACACATATCGCCGGGACGCAGGGCGGCATTGACCGGCAGTCCCCGGATGCAAACAGCGGCGCGACACGGCGTATTGTTGGGGGCTGTTTGTCCGGGGTGATGGCCGGGCGCGATGCGACAATCCCGACACCGCAACCGTCAGGACAACAACACCAACAGCAGCGGGGAAATCAGCCCTTGAGTGCGGCGGCGGCTTCGCTGACCAGCTCGTCAATCAGCGCGCGCACCGGAACGACCTTGTCGACGCGCGAGACATTGTGCCCGGCAAAGACCACCGCGCGGTCGAGGTCGCCCTTGACGGCGTGGTAGAGCGCCTTGGCGATGCAGTAGGGCGCGACGCGCGGGTCGCAGGTCTTGAGGCAGCGGTAGGTGCAGCGGAACGGCTCGCGTTCGCCGCGGGCCAGCTTCTCGGTGAACGCGGTCCTGAGCGCGCGGCCGGGCATGCCGACCGGGCTTTCAATAATCAGCACATCATCCTCGGTTGCGGAGAGGTACAGCTGTTTGAAGGCGGGCGCGACCGAACATTCGCCGGTGGCGACGAAGCGCGTCGCCATCTGCACCCCGCTGGCGCCCATCTTCAGGTACCTGGCAATATCCGCGCCGGTATAGACGCCGCCGGCGGCGATGACCGGGATCGGCGTGCCCGAGGCCGCGCCGGCCGCGTTGGCGACCACCAGCACGTCGCGCACGATGTCGTCGAGCGAGTTCTGCGCGTAGTCCGCAGCGTGCTCGAAACGGAATCCGAGGTGGCCGCCCGCAAGCGGACCCTCGACCACCACCGCGTCAGGATAGCGGTCGTAGCGATGTTTCCAGGTGCGGATGATCAGGTCGAGCGCCCGGCCCGACGACACGATGGGAATGAGCTTGATCTTCCGGTTGGGGACCAGCGCGGGGAGCTTGAGCGGCAGGCCGGCGCCGGAGATGATGAAATTGATATCCTCGGCCGCGGCGTAGCGGACGAGATCATCGTAATTGCTGACGGCGCAGAGAATGTTGATGCCGATGACGCCCTTGGTGAGCTTGCGCGTGGTGCGCAGTTCGAGCTGCAGCCCCTCATGCGAAGCATTGACAAAATCGCTCTCGTTGTGGTCGGTAACCAGACCAAGCCCGACGCTGGCGATGGTGCCCGCGCCGCCGCAATTGGCCACGGCCGACACCAACGGCGACGTCGAAACCATCACGCCCATGCCGCCCTGCACAATCGGCACCGGCACGGTGAGATCGCCTATCTGTAAAGCCGGAAGTCCAGAAACCATTGTTCCTCCCTGGTCTGGTACGGCCTTGACGCAATGCTGAACAACACCAGCCACCGCGGCAGTTCCATGCCACACGCCATGTTCATATACCATAAATCGCGGGCCATGACAAATGCCGTGAACCCCGGCAGCCCGTGCCCTTGACTTTATCCGGGACGGGTCATATAGTTGGACGATGAGCGGCAGAATTCGCATCGGCACGTCCGGTTATTCGTTTCCCGACTGGCGGGGGACGGTCTATCCCCGCGGCGTGCCGGCTGCGCGCTGGCTGGTCTATTACGCGCAGGACCTCGGGTTCGACTGCGTGGAGATCAATGCCACCTACTACCGTCCGCTGCCCGCGCGGACGTATGCCGGCATGGCGACCGCGACGCCCGCGGACTTTCGCTTCACAATCAAGGGGCATCGCGGGTTCACCCACGACCCGTTCGACCCGCGGCTGGCCGCGCGGCCGGATACCGCCGCCGCGCTGGCGGCGGCCGGCGCATTCGCCGCCACGCTTGACCCGCTGCGCGCGGCGGGGAAGCTGGCGGCGGTGCTGCTGCAGTTTCCGGTGATGGTGACCCCGTCGCCCGTACTGCACGACTACCTGCGCCGGCTGCGCGAGGCCTTTCCCGACGACCGGCTGGTGATCGAGTTCCGCCATCGCGACTGGGCAACGGCAGAACAGCTGGCCTTTCTGCGCGCAGCGGGGCTGGCGTACTGCGCGGTTGACGAGCCGCCGCTGCCGCAGCTCATGCCGCTGCAGCCGGTCGTCACCGCTGCGCCCGGCTACCTGCGCCTGCACGGACGCAACCGCAACTGGTTCAACGCCGCGCGCGAGCTGCGCTACGATTACGACTATTCGCCCGCGGAACTGCAGGCACTGCTCCCGGCGGTGCGGACGCTGGCGGACGACAGCGACGAAGTGTTCGTGTTCTTCAACAACTGCCACCTCGGCAAGGCGGCGCGCAACGCGCGCGCGCTGCAGGATCTGCTCGGCATCGTTCGCCCGCCCGCCACGCTGTTCTGATCCCGCCGCGCCCGGCAAATGGCGCGCTGGTGCAGCGAATCCTTCTCCCGGGAGCGGAGCCGTCGCTGCGTTCCTGCCGGGCATCATGGTATTTGCGGCGTCGGGTGAAACAGCGTATAATTACATCTCATGAACCGGCGAAAACTGGCGGTGATCGGGCTCGACTGCGCGACGCCGCAGCTCGTCTTTGGCGCGTTCCGCGACGATCTGCCCAATCTCAAACGCCTGATGGCGGGCGGGAGCTGGGGGAAGCTGCGCAGCACGGACCCGCCCATCACCGTCCCGGCGTGGCTGTGCATGTTCACCGGCTGCGATCCGGGCAAGCTCGGCATCTACGGGTTCCGCAACTACCGCGATTACGCCTATGAGAAGATGACCTTCGCCACGACGCTGGCGGTGAAGGAACCGGCGGTGTGGGACGTGCTGGCGCAGCACGGGATCCGCAGCATTGTCCTCGGCGTGCCGCCGTCCTATCCCGTGCCGCCGCTCCCCGGCGGCACGCGGGTCGGCTGCTGGCTGACGCCCGACGCCTCCTGCGAGTACACCTGGCCGCGCGAGCTGAAGCGGGAGCTGGCGGCGCAGTTCGGCGAGTATCAATTCGACGTGCGTGATTTCCGCACCGATGACAAGGACTATCTCAAGCGGCAGATCGGGGAAATGACCGACCAGCATTTCGCGCTCGCCCGGCATCTGGTGACCACCCGCGACTGGGAGTTCTTTGCCATGGTGGAGATCGGGCTCGACCGTCTGCACCACGGGTTCTGGAAATATTTCGATCCGCAGCATCGCAAGTTCCAGCCCGGTTCACCCCATGCCGGCGTCATTCGCGATTATTACCGGCAACTCGACACCCGGGTCGGTGAACTGCTGGCGGCAATGCCGGACGATACGACGGTGCTGGTCGTCTCGGACCACGGTGCGCAGCGCATGGACGGCGGATTCCGCATCAACGAATGGCTGCGGCAGCAGGGGTACCTGGTGCTGACAACGGAACCGGCGACAGCGCAGGCGCTGGAGCCGGGGATGGTGGACTGGCCCAAAACGCGCTGCTGGGGTGAGGGCGGCTACTACAGCCGGATCATGTTCAATGTGCGCGGGCGCTCGCCCCGGGGGATGCTGGCCGCCGGCGAGGTTGATGCCTTTCGCGCGGAGCTGACCGCGAAGCTGGAACTGCTGGACGACGACTGCGGCGTGCCCATGCGCAACCGCGTGCTCGACCCGGCAACGCTCTATCCCGTGCGCAACGGGATCGCGCCCGACCTGATGGTCTATTTCGGCGACCTGCGCTGGCGGTCGGTGGGCACGGTCGGCGGCGCGGCGGGGGTTTACGTGCAGGAGAACGATACCGGGCCTGATGATGCCAACCACGACCATCATGGCATTGCCATCTGTTACGACCCGACGCGGCGCGGTGCGGGCGAACGGCAGGGGTGGGAACTGTACGACGTCGGGGCCACGGTGCTGGCGTATTTCGGGCTGGTGCCGCCGGCGGGCTGGCGCGGCTGCGACTGGCATGGAGGCGCGCAATGAGCGACCAGCAGGGGCTGGTGATCTGGCTGACGGGCATGTCGGGCACGGGCAAGACGACGCTGGCGCAGGCGCTGGCGCAGGCGCTGCCGGCGCGCGGCGCGGCGCGGGTGCAGCTCCTCGACGGCGACGAACTGCGGCAGACGCTCTGCCGGGGCCTGGGCTTTTCGCGGGCGGACCGCGACGAGAACATCCAACGTCTCGGCTACGTGGCGCAGCTGCTCGAACGGCACGGCGTGGCGGTAATTGTCGCGGCCATTTCGCCCTATCGGGAGACGCGCGCGGCGGTGCAGGCAACGCTGACCCGCTGCCTGGAGGTGCAGTGCACCGCGCCGCTGACGGTCCTGCAGCAGCGCGATGTGAAGGGGTTGTACGCGCAGGCGGCGGCGGGGGAACTGCCGCAGTTTACCGGGGTCAGCGACCCGTACGAACCGGCGACGGCACCGGCGGTGACGGTCGACAGCTCCGCGGAAACCGTTGCCGCGGGAGTGGACAAGGTGCTGGCGGCGCTGACGGCGCGCGGCTGGCTGGCGGGTGACGCCGGCCTGACCACGGCGGAAGAGGAACTGGTGCGGCAGCGCCTGGCGGACCTCGGCTATCTGTAACCGCGGGTTGACGATGGCCGCGGAGACGCGGTATGATATGCGCGGCGGCAGGCAGTATGCGGCGCCGCCCTAAGGAGACGACAAGGTTCCGCAGGCGGAACCGTTATTATGGGCATACGAAAGAAACTGCTGCTGATCAAACCGTATAACCTGTCCGACCACATCCAGCCCTGCATCGGGCTGGGCATGCTGGCCACGGCGGTGCGCGACGCGCACGACGTGGTTATTATCGACGGCATCCGGGAAAAGCTCACGCCCGAAAAGATGGCGGCGGTCGTCGCCGCCCACCAGCCCGACGTCATCGGCTGGCAGCTGTTCACCTTCGACCTGCAGGTGGTGCGGGCGGCGGCACAGGCGGTCAAGCGCTGCAACCCGGCGATCATCACCATCGCCGGCGGGCCGCATCCCTCGACCATGCCGGCGGAGACGCTCGCCTATTTCGGCGCGGCGCTCGATTATGCCTTCGCGGGCGAGGCGGAAATCGCCCTGCGCCGGTTCCTCGACGGCGCCCCGCTCGGCGAGGTGCCCGGCTTGGCCTGGCGTGACGGCGACACGGTGCGGACGAACGAGCGGCAGCTGGTCGATGATCTCGACTCGCTGGGCATGCCGGCCTGGGACCTGATCAAACCCGAGACCTATCCCGAGGCGCAGCACGGCGCCTTCTTTGAGAAGTTCCCCATTGCGCCGATCATGGTGACGCGCGGCTGCCCGTTCCACTGCACCTTCTGTTCCGGCTATCTGGTCTCGGGGCACAAGGTGCGCGTGCGCTCGGCGGAGCATGTGCTCAGGGAAATCCAGTATCTCTACACCGAGCGCGGGATCCGCGAGTTCCACATTATCGACGACAACTTCACCATGAAACGGGACTACGTCATCGATTTCTTGCGCAAGCTGAAGGCGCTCAACCTCGACATCAGCTGGGCGACGCCCAACGGCGTGCGCATGGACACGCTGGACGACGAGATGCTCACGCTGATGAAGGAGACGGGACTGTACCTGATTTCGGTTGCGGCCGAATCGGGGAGCGACCGCATCCTCGCGGCGATGCGCAAGTCGCTGACGGTGGCGAAGACCCGGGAGGCGGTGGCGATGATCCGGCGCCACGGGATCGACATGGCCGGGTTCTTTATTATCGGGTTTCCCGGCGAGACGCGGGCGGATGTCGAGGCGACCATCGCCCTGGCGCTGGAACTGCCGCTGATCCGCGCCAATTTCTTCACCTATCTCCCCTTTCCCGGCACGGAGAGCTACCGGCAGCTGGAGGAGTCCGGCGAACTGGCCAAGGTCGACTGGGAGCGTTTCTTTTTCATGAACGCGGCCTTCACCCCGCGCGGCTTCACCCGGGCGGAAATCAAGCGCCTGCAGCGGCGCGCGTTTCTGTCGTTTTACCTGCGTCCGCGGATCTTCTGGAAGAACATTACGGCGATCAAGTCGGCGCGGCATTTCTGGTTTTTGCTGCGGCGGTTTACGCATTGGGCGTGATGCAGCGCATTCGGATCTGAACCACTACGCGAACCGCAGCCGGGAATCTCCGGGCGGCGGCGCGCTACGAAAAGGGGGGAAACACCATGGCGAACAAAGAGCAGACGAACAAGAAAGAAGCCAAAAAGGCGCCCAAGCTGTCCCTGAAGGAAAAGCGGGCGGCGAAGCGCGCGAAGAAGGGGCTGTAAGCGCGGCAGAACCCACCGGCCGCAAACGGAGCAAGCTCCGTTTGCGGCCGTGCTTATGCCGTGCCGGCAGGGTAGCAGTAAAGTAACCGCGTGCGGATGCCGACGTGTAGGGGTAAGACACCGGGCAGGCCGGTGTCCGGCAGTGCGGAACAGGGATGTTCCGGGCAGCAACCCACGGACGGGTGCGGCACCAGACGTCATAACGCCGGCGGACCCATGGCGGTCCGCGTCCGGCAGGGTTGATTTCCCGGCACCTCCTGATTTGATTGACCGTACCATCAGGTCATCCCGCACACCGGCCAGGGAATGGCGGGTTATGGGCGCATACGGCAACAGCAACCGAACAGCAGCGCGCACCGGAACCGGGCGGATGAGCTGATGCGCATCCACGACAGCGCCATCGCCATGTACGCCGGCCACCAGTATCAGCGCACCAATCACGCGGTGCAGATTGTGGTGCGGCAGATGACCTGCGGCGAGCGGATCACCACCAGCAGTGACGATGCGGCCGGTCTGGCCATTTCCGAAAAGCTGGCCAGCCAGGTTGAAGGCGCGGCGCAGGCGCAGCGCAATGTGCGCGATGCGGTGTCCCTGGTGCAGTCGACGGAGGGGGCGCTGGAAGAGCTGGCGTCCATGACCCAGCGGCTGCGGCAGCTGTCGGTCGAGGCGGCCAACGGGGTGCTGACCGATGAGGATCGTGCGCTGCTCCAGGTGGAAGCGGACCAGCTGGTTGAGGAAATCGACGACATTTCCAATCATTTTGTCTGGAACGGCCGCTATGCGATGGAAAACTACGTGGAGAATCTCGGCCCCACCGTCAATAATGCGGTGGACGTCGGCTATCTCGTCGGCGATATGCCGGACGGCGTGCATACCGTCACGGTGACCCGGGCAGCGGAACGCTGCATCATCGAGACCAGCCTCCCCTGGGAGACCACCCACGAGCAGGACGGGTTCGTTGCGGCGCAGCAGGCCACCGACACGCCGGTCTACAATACCGGGCGCATCGACTTTCATGCCGCCATCGACGACAAGACCCAGGTGGGGATCCTCGATGAGGTCTGGTCGGTCGAACGCGGCGGCTCGGAATTCCTGCTCAACGATGAGACCACCGCCAATCCCGAATGGATCTGGGTTGACGATGCGACGGGCGGGACCCTGATCATCCCCGGCACCAGCGCCACCAACCGGGCGATCGAATTTGACGACAATGCCGTCCCGACGCAGGCCGCAGCGTGGACCTTCAACGTGGAGAACTCGGCCGATGCGACGGCGGTGACTCTGCCCATCCGCAACGGCTCGCTGGTCATCCAGGGCGGCGACGGGGTGCAGCAGGCGGTGACGGTGGGCGGGACCTTTTACAACACCGATACCGACATGGTGGGTGAGACCCTGTCCACCGGCGGCTGGAGCTACGGCTTCAACGATTGGCGGAGCGTCACCGACGAGAATGTCACCTCGGATGTGACCGGCGCCTGGTCGTTCGTCACGGACAATAACGGCTATGATCTTACCCTGAGCGGCGGCGCGCCGGTGGTGCAGAACGACGCGCGGGTCTACAACGCCGGCGCGGCGCCGGCCACCCAGACCGGTTATGTGAAGAACACCGCGTCGGGAACGCTGGTCGCCTGCACGGCCGGGGCCGGCGATATTGTGTCGATCAGCGCCGGCCCGACCAACGAGCTGGCCGTCAGCGCGGTGCGCACCTACGGTTACGATATCAGCGGCGAAGCGGTGGCGCTGGCCGACACGTCGGCGCTGGCGGACCAGCGCGGGACCGTCACCCTGGCGAACACCTTCATCAGCAACGCCGCGCAGACCGGGCTGGGGAGCAGTGGCAGCAGTTCGCTCAGTTTCAGCGGGGGTGTGCTGACCACGGAAGTCGCTTCGGCTGCCGCCGTGACCAACGACGGCGACTATTTTGTGAACTATACCACCGGCGTACTCACCTACAAACTGACGACGGGCGCCGCGGCGGAGACCGCCGACTATTCCTGCCGGCATGACTTCAATGTGGCGACCGAAGTCACCGGCACCAACGAGGCGGCGGGCGATTTCAGCATGGCGGCAGGCAGTGTGGACGCGGGCGAGACGGTGTACGTCAGCTACAGTTACACCAGCGGCCTGACCCTGAACACGCCGGGCCGGACCGGCGGCACCATCGACCTGCTGGGCGCGGCCCCGGTCACCGACGGCGCCGCCACCCTGACCGCAGGCGTTGACTACAGCTACAACAATGCGACGGGGGTGCTGACCTTTCTCTCCGACAACACCGGCGCCATCCAGGTTGATTACGACTACAACCTGGCGTACAGCACGGCGGGTGCGAGTGTTGACGCCGCCACCGGCACCATCACGCTTTCTGCGGCGAACAACGCCGGCCGGCCGGCGCTGAACAGCGGCGGCACGGTGCTGGCCGATTATGCGTGGCAGGACGACCAGACCACATTCGTGCAGCTCGCCGGCCCCAGCTCCTACGGCGGGAACATGATGGTCAGCGCGGTGACGGTCAACGGCCTGCCGGGCGGCATCACCTACACCTGGAACAGCACCACGGGCCGGGTGAATTTCAGCGGGGCGGTCGATCCGGGCGCCATCAACATCGATTATACCTATCGTGCCCGGTATACGGTGACCGGCATCGACTACAATACGGGCAGCGTCAGCGTGGCCAATGCCGGTGCCAACAACACCCCGGATCCGACCGCGGCAACGGACATCGGCGACTACACCTTCGATTACGACTGGTACCATACCGTGCGCATCGGCTATTATCAGCTTGACGATTACGCGCTGACGGAGGACAGCATCTACGTCGCGCAGGACGTGAACGGCGACGGCGCGCTCGATGCGGGTGATCACAGCCTGAGCGCGGGCACCGCGGTCGGCCAGTACATTATTGACCAGGGCGGCATGCGGCTGAACGGGCAGAACGCGGTCGATCCCGACCCCGACTACGACGGCGCGCGGGAGAATCCGGCCGTCTATGTCGATTATACGCTGGCGACGAAACAGACCATCGACACCAACCCGGGCGGGCGCCTGGACCGGACCAGCACCATCGGCGAAAAGGTGCCCGACACCCCGGGCGATGCGTACAACAATGACGGGCTGTTCAATGACTTCTGGGGCACGGACCAGATCAGCTTCACCTGCGACGGGGTCCGGCTGGATGTGGCGGTCCACGGCACCGATACCGTGGATACGCTCATCAACCGGATCAATGCCCGGGCGGATGAAGAAGGCTGCAAGGTCACTGCCTCGTTCAATGAGAGCACCGGCCAGCTGCGGCTGGCGGCCAGTGAAGAGGGGACGCGCTACACCATTACCGTCAACGACGATGATCTGGGCCCGGAGAACGCCGCCGGCGCACCGCAGAGTTCGCTCAATTTTGTCACCGTCCAGAACGCGATTGACCCGACGGTGTCGGTGACGATGGCGGACGGCACGACCTCGGCGCAGACCAGCGACTGCAACGATTTTTCCGTGACGAATTCCGGGATCACCGGGTGCGCCTACCATCTGAATGCCGCTGCCGTGGTCGGCTGGACCGCACAGCTGCGCAACAATGCGGCGTCCTTCCACATCGGCACCAATGCCGACCAGATGGTTGATGTGACGTTCCGCGATGTGCGTGCCAGCTCGCTGACGGTTGACCGCATTAATGTCACCACCCAGGCCGCGGCGGAAGCGTCCATCAACGTGGCGGACACGGCCCTGGGCATCATCAGCGATTACCGCACGTATCTGGGCGCAGTCGAACAGATGCTCAGCGCCCGCGACAATTATCTCAGCACCGCGCAGCAGACGCAGCTGGCGGCTGAATCGCGGGTGACGGACCTCGATATGGCGGCAGCGTCGGTGGCCAATGCGCGGGGCACAATCATGCTGCAGGCCGGCCAGGCGATCATGGCGCAGGCCAATCTGCGGCCGCAGTCGGTCCTGGACCTGCTGCAGCAATGAACCGCCCGCCGGTGGTTGACCGCCTGAGCGCGCTGCTGCGCCGCGCCGCCCGGCAGCAGCGGCTGACCGCGGTGCTGCTGTACGCCCCGCTCGCGCTGATCGCCATCGGCTGGGCCAACGGGGTGCAGGGTCGCGACAGCATTCTGGCGCTGAACGAAACCGTCTCCGGCAGCGCCTTGCCCGGCGCGGTGTTCGGCCTGATAACCGGGCTGGTGCTGGCCCAGGGCGCGGCCTGGTGCGGTGCACGATTCGGCTGGGCGCGCGCGCTGGAGGATGAGTTTGCCGCGGCCCTGGGGCCATTGCGCCGGGGCGATGTCTTCTGGCTGGCGCTGTGGAGCGCGCTGGGCGAAGAGTTCCTGTTCCGCGGCGCCATGCAGCCGGCGTGGGGGTGGCTGGCCAGTACCCTGCTGTTTGCGCTGTGCCATGTGCCGCTGCGCCGCAGCCTCTGGCCATGGACGGTAATGGCGCTGGCTGCCGGCGCGGTGCTGGGCGGGCTGTTCGAGCTGCTGGGCACGCTCTGGGCTCCGCTGGTGGCGCACTTTGTGGTCAATCTGCGCGGGTGCGAACGGCTGCGCACGCGTCCGGTCAGCCGGCGTCCGGTTGCGGCCGGCGCTGCTGTCGGCGACGGGGTTGCTGACGGCCGCTACCGCTATTTTGGCGATGACGAACAGCTGTGACGGCACGCCGGGTCGCAGGGGGAGAACAATGAACCAGCACAACGTGATGACCACCGATCAGGCGACGGCGCCCTGGCGGGTCGCGCTGATCGGGTGCGGGCGGATCGGGACGCTGCTGGAAGATGATCCGCTGCGGGCAAAACCGTGCACGCATGCGGGCGCCTTCAGCAGCCATCCGGCCTTCCGCCTGGTGGCGGGTTGCGATATCAATCGCGAGCGCATTCTCAAGTTCGGCCAGCGCTGGGGGCTGCAGCCGGCGCAATGCTACGAGGATTATCATGAGCTGCTCGAACGGGAACGGCCGGACATCGTGGCGGTGGCCACGTGGACCGGGACGCATGGCGATATCGTTGACGCGGCCTGCGATGCCGGGGTGCGCGCCATATTCTGCGAAAAGCCGCTGGAGGCGACGGTCCAGCGCTCGCGCGAAATGGTGCGGCGCTGTCTCGACCGCAATGTGCTGTTTGTGGTCGACCATGACCGGCGCTGGTGCTGGCCCTATCGCAATGCCCGCGCCCTGATCCGTTCCGGGCGGCTGGGCGCGGTGCGCACGGTCAACGGCTGCGTGCTGACCGGGCCGCCGCTGTCGGACTGGCACAGCGATCCGATCCGGGCGGGCGCGGGTCCGCTGCTGCATGACGGGACGCACCTGGTCGATGCGGTGCGCTTTCTGATTGACGACGATTATGCCGAGGTGCGCGGTGCGGTCGAACGCGAGCCGGGCTGGCAGGTCGAGCATACCGCGCGGGCCTGGTTCACCACCCGCAACGGGGTGCATGGCTTTCTCGAGGCGGGCGGCCGGCGCGGCTATTTCCATTTCGAAATTGATGTGCAGCTGCAGCATGGTCGCATCGCGATCGGCAACGGCTTTTCCCGCGCCTACGCCGCGCGCGACTCGCGGCTGTATTCCGGGTTCCGCGACCTGGTGGAAATTCCGTTCCCCGACGAGGACCGTCGGCCGCGGTACACCATCGCGCTCGATGAGGTGAACGCCGCCCTGCACGGGCACGGGACGGTGTCGTCGACCGGGTACGATGCCCTGCGGGTGATGGAACTGATCGACGGGGTGTACCGCTCAGCGGCGAACGGCGGTGCTACCGTGACCCTGGCGAAGTAACCCGGCGGGCGAGCGCATACAGCGCCGCAGCGAGCGCCAGCAGCAACCCCGCGAACGCCAGGCGCGTGACGGGGGGAATCGGCTCGACGAACCGGGCAACGACCTCATGCGCGCCGGCGGGGGCGACGCAGCCGAGCAGCGCATGGTTGACGGGAAAATACGCTGCGGGGCTGCCGTCGACGGTCACCCGCCACTGTCCGTGCCACAACTCACTCACCACCAGCACCGCCCCGGCAGCGCTGCGATAGCGGACGGTGACCGCACCGGCGGCGGCGGCGACCGTCATGGTATCCGACGTTGCGGACCGCGTGCGGAACGGGGCCGGTCCGTCCGGGCCGGTGACCAGCGCGGTCGCGGCGGCGGCAAAACTGCTGTCGGTGAGGGCGTGCAGTACCGCGGCAGCATCCGGCAGGCGACGAACATCATGCACCAGCCAGGCCCGCCCGGGCAGGGACGGGACCGCATAGGTGGTTGCGGTACCGTCGCGGAATACCGGCTGCAGGCCGAGGGCCGCAAGCCCGGCCTGCTCGCCGGCGACGAGGTAGCGGACGTTGAGCAGTTCCAGCAGGGTGCGCGAATCGCGGCGCGGCCCGAACGGCTGGCGGAAATGCAGCGGGGTGGGATTCAGCTGGCGCTGCTCGAAGGCGGCGATCAGGTCCAGGTAGCGTTGGGAGGCCAATCCAAGATAGCCGCCGCAGTTTTCGAGCCGGAAATCAAGCGCTTCATTAAACATATCCAGCGGCGCCAGGGTAACGATGCGGAAGGGGCGCTCCTGACGGGCGAGCCAGGCGGCGGTCGGATTATCGCGTGGTGACCAATACGGTGACGATTGTCGTGCCGGCAGCTCACGCCCGAGCAGCGGCCATGCCGACCACGACAGCTCAACGGTCAGGAGCACCGGCAGCAGCAACCAGACGCCGGCGGGGCGCGGCCAGCGCCGGCGCAGGTGGTCAGCGGCGAACGCGGTGAGCAGGGCAAACGCCAGCACCAGCAGCAGCAGCCAGCGACCGGGCACGCGCAGATGGTCGAAGAGCGGCAGGAAGCGGAACGCGAGCGGATAGGCCGGGGTTGCCGGGCCGAGCGCGAGGAGCAGCGCCCCGCCGCCCAGCAGCAGGCAGAGGCGGGGGACGAGGCGGCGTCCGGCGCCCAGTGCCAGCCCGGCGCCGAGCACCAGCCACGGCGTCACTCCGGCGTAGGCGGCGGTTTCCCACCCGGCGGCGTAACTGCCGTCGGCGGCGAATGCCAGCAGGCGGCGGCCGGCAGACGGCGACCAGAACCGGCCCAGGTCTTCCGGAGTGACGCTGTTGATGGCGGCGTGGACCAGGGGGAGGCCGCCGGCCCGCTGTGAACCGGTCAGCACCGACTGCAGCGGCAGGAGGAGCGGCAGCGTCAGCGCCAGGAAAACAGCGCCGGCGAGCAGGAGCAGCAGCGCCGCCTGCCGCCAGGCCGCACCGCTGCGCGCGGCGGGGTCGGCACAGAAGGCAAGGCCGCAGATGAGGCAGCCACAGGCGGAGATGTAGAGGAATTGCGGATAGCCGGCGAGCAGCTGGCCGGCGGCGGCCAGCCCCAGCCAGAGCCCGTCGAGCGGGCGGCGGTCGTGCAGCAGGCGGTGGCAGGCGAGAAAAACCCACGGGGTCCAACTGGCGCTGGCGACGTGCGGGAACTGGCCGGCAAACAGGCGGAAAACGAAGAACGCGCCGCCGGCAAAGACCAGGGCGGCATACACCGCAGCGAACGGTCCGCATGTCAGTCGTCGCGCCAGAAAGTACAGCCCCCAGCCGGCCCAGATCAGCTGGGCGAGCGAACCCCAGGCAAAAACGGCGGGACTGCCGAAAAAGTGATACGCAGCATAGACGGGATACCAGACAGGGTAGAGGGTGCCGTCATAGATCCCGTAGCGGCCGGCATACAGATAGGGATTCCAGGGATGGTCGGCATGCCGGTCATAGTCGAGCAGGGGGCGGCTGAACTCGCCCAAGTCACCCGGCCAAGGCGCGGCGGCGGGATCGAGCAGCGGCAGGGCAATGACGACGAGCAGCACCGCGAGCGCGAGCAGCGGCAGGGCATGCAGCCGGACGATCTTCATGACTCGCGAGTGTAGCAGATCTGCCGGCAGGGAACAACCACCGTCGGCGAAACTGTTTGCCTGGAGAAGGCGTGCGCGCCCATGACTATAGCACACGATGCGGGCGCATGACCATCAGCCCCTCACCAGCCGCTGCGCGGCGCCGCTCCCGTCGGGAGAGGAAGAACAGGATAGTCCCCCGTACCAGCCGCTGCGCGGCTTCTTTCCTGTCGGGAGAGGAGAAGCATCTTTGACCGGCTGAGCGGTTGCCCGTCGGCAAAGAACGGCGCGGGAAATTATTGACGGCAATCAGCACCGGTGGTATGCTGCGCCCATGCAGAATGAAGCGTTACTCCCTGCGACAATAGCGGTGCGGTCCGGGCGGCGGGTGTGGTTGCGGCGCGCCGGTTGGGGGCTGCTGGCCCTGCTGCTGGCGGCGGTCATGGCGAAACCGCTCCTGCTGGCCGCGATCCCGCGGCTGGCGGCGCGGTATGTCAACGGCCGCGTGACGGTGGGGAACCTGCGCGTGCTGCCGCTGAAACGCCGGCTGGTGCTGCAGGATCTGACCGTGGACGCTGCAGGCGGCGCGCGGGTGCTGGAAGCGGGGCGGGTGGTGGTTGAGGTTGCGCTGCTGCCGCCGCGGCTTGTCGCGGTGACCGTCGATTCCGCGGCGCTGCAGGTTGATGTCGCCGACGGGGCACAGGCATTGCGCCAGCTGCTGGTTTCCCGGCCGGTAACGGACAGCGAACCGGTGCAGTTGCCGGAACTGGTGCGGGTGCGGGGCCGGCTCGATCTGCAGAGCGATACCTGGCGGTATGCGGTGGGGGTGCAGGCGGAACTGCGTCCGGCCGCGACCGGCGCCGTATTCGTCACCGACCTGACTGACCTGACCGTCGGACAGGCCCGGCTGCATGGCGCCGGACGCTGGCGGACGGCGGACAATGCGCTGACGGACCTGCTCCTGCAGGGTGAGCTGCGCGGCGACAGCACCACCCTGCGCCTGCTGGCCAACGGGGGCTATACGCCGGAAAACGGACTGCTGGTGCGCGATTTTGTCGCTGGAGACGGGATCGACACGGTCAGTGGTTCCTGCCGCTGGCAGGACACCGGCGTGGCGGCGCAGGTACGGGCGCAGCATTTCAATTTCGGGGCGCGCTACCCGCAACTGGCCTGGGCCCGGGGAGAAGTTCTGGAACTGACCGCCACCGGCGATCGCGCGTTGGTGCGCATGAACGGCGAATATCGGGAGGGGCGGTTGCGGGTGGTGGTGCGCGGCGAACTTGAGCCGGAACGCCGCAGCGGCCGGATCGAACGGGCCGACGGCTGGCATCCCGCGCTGGGTAATTTCACCGCCGCCGGCCGGGTCTGGCAGGATACCGCCAGCGGCGACTGGCAATGGCAGGATGCCGGTTTTACTGCTGACCGTTTCCCGCTGGCGCTGGAGCAGGCCAGCGGCCGGTACACCGACAGCGGCGATCTGACCATCAGCGCGCGGCGGTTTCGCTATGAACGCTATGTTCTGGAACAGCCGGCGGGCGCCGCCCGCTGGCAGGACGGCATGCTGCGGGTGCGGCAGCTGCAGGCGGGCGGCCTGAACGGCCAGCTGCGGGCGCAGGGCGATATCAGTTTCGTGCCGGCGCGCGGCGATGTGGTGATTCGCGCGGCCGGGGCACACTTGCCGGCGATTGATGCGCTCTTCCGCCGTGAATTCGGCGACAGCCTTGCCCTGACCGGCGGCACGCTGGACGGCGAGTTTGCCGTTCGCTGGGGCGGGGGCTGGCAGGTCCGGGCGCGTGGCCTGCAGCTTGCCGGCGGCGCGCTGCGACTGCCGGGCAGTGCGCCGCTCGACGGACTGGCGGCGACCGGCGAACTGGTCATCGACGACCGGGCCCTGACCCTGGCCCGTCTCGACGGACGCTGGCTGGGCGGCACGCTCGGCCTGACCGGGAGCATCCCCTGGTCGGGCGCGTCCGATTTGCGGCTGACCGCCCGCGGGGTTGACCTGGCCAGGGTCGATGCGCTGGCCCGGACCTGGCTGGCGCCGCAGCAGCTGGCCCTGACTGCCGGCAGCGCTGATGTCGATGCCGCATTGCATGTGGGCAGCGGCTGGCTGCTGCGCGCGGACCTGGTGCGGCTGACGGATGCGGCGCTGGCGTATGCGCCGCTCGGGGCGCTGCGCCGGGTCAATGTGCAGGCCGGCCTGGAACTGAGCCAATCGCGCTGGCGGATCAGCAATCTGCGCGGGACGATGCTGGGCGGCGAGGTGCAGGCCGACGGCGTGCTGACGGCGGGCGGGGCGGGCCTGCTGGCAGCGACGGCCAGCGGGATCAAGCTGGCGGAACTCGATTCCCTGTTGCGCACCAGACTGGCGCAGCAGAAGGTGCGGCTGCTGGACGGCACGCTGACCGCAGCGGTGGCGGTGCAACAGGACGACAGCGGCGCCTGGCGGCTGACGACGAAACAGCCGCTGCAGCTGGCGGGTGTGCGCGTCTGGCAGCAGCAGGCGGGGACCTTGAGGGACCTCGGTCTGACGCTTGCCGGCGAAATGACGCCGGACTCGCTGACGGTTACTGACGCCACCATGACCTTGCCGTCAGGATCGGCACGGGGTCGGATCGTACTGACCGGCGCCGGGTACGGCAGGGTTGCCGACGGCGAGATAACGTTTACCGGACTGCAACTGGCGGAAGCACTTGCACCGCTGGCGCAACTTTGCCAGCCGAATTGCCGTCTAACTGCCATACGCGGGGCGCTGGACGGCAGTATCCACCTGTCCAGCGGCAGTGACGGCGGCCTGCGGGTGGCCGGCGCACTGGACCTGCACGAGGTCGGGCTGACGATGAGCGAGCCGAATTGCACCGTGCGCGGCCTGAACGGCCGCCTGCAGCTGGCGCCCGGGGAGGTCGCGCTCGGCGAGTTCAGCGGTTTCTTGCGCGACGAGTTCGCGGCCGGCTGGCAGGAGCTGAGTGCGCTGCCGGCGGCGGATTTGACCTGCACTCAGGCCACGTTCGGCGCGATCAGCATGAGCGACCTGCAGATCGCGGCGACCATCAACTGGCCGCGCGTGGTGGTCTCCGGGATGCGCGGGCGCCTGTTCGGGGGCGAGGTGCGCGCGCGGGGCGGGATCTCATTCGCCGGTGACGGTCATTATGCCCTGTCCACGCTGGTCGACGGTCTCTCCACCCGCGCGGTCTGCGCGGCGTTCCCGGGGATTGAGAATTATCTGAACGGGAAAGTGCGGGCGACCCTGTGGCTGAAGGGGGACGCGATGACCTTGAACGCCATGAAAGGCAAGGTCTCCGCCTGGATGTACCGGTCCGAAGATGAGGCCATGGCGGTGCATCGCGACCTGCTCATCCGCTTGGGCGGTGAAACCATCCGCCGGCAGGGGATTGCCCAGCGCGAATACCTGCCGCTCGATGTGGGCGAATTGACAACCCGGCTGCAGGACGGTAAAATGAATTTCGAGGAGTTGCGGCTGGAGGTTACCACGCTGTTCACCACGGTCAAGGTGGGCGTGGCGGAAGGGCACGACCGCATCGGACTCCTGCAGTTCCTCAAGTCGATTAATGTCCTCGCCCAGCGCGGGGTGCAGGTTGATGTGAATTTCTGAAGACGGCGGCTGGGGCCGCGGGAGGTGGCGTATGCAGCGGATGCGGATGGGTTGGCTGGGAATGCTGTTATTGCTGGCGGGATGTGCGGTGGTGATGGTCAATGTCTATTTCCCCGAAGAAGACGTGAAAATGGCGTACGGCCAGATGGAAGAGGAATTCATGCGGCAGGCGGCGGAGACCCCGGCGGCGACCCCGGCGGCGGCGCCCGGCCCGCAGAGCGCGGCGTTCTCCCTGCTGGCGAGCCCGGCGCTGGCTGACCAGCCGGACGCGAACCGCACCTATTCCTTTGCCGAAATCATGGCGGTCATGCGCGGCATGGGGATGGAGGATGTGCGGCAGGCCTATGCCGCCCGCGGGCAGCGGTTGGCGGTGATCGAAGGGCTGCTGGGCGCCGGTGCGCTGGGCATTGCCGCCGACGGGATGGTTGCCCTGGTGCCGGACGCCAAGCGTCCGGCCGACGCACTGACGGCGGCGCGCGAGCTGCTGCTGACCTCGGACGCCACGGTGACCACGGATTCGGCCACCCCGGCATTCGTTCTGGCGTGGCTGCAGAACCTGCTGACGGCTGAGAATGCGAACCGCACCCTGATTATCAGCGGCATGGGGCGCGCCATGGTCAAGCTGATGACCGAGAACAATCCGCAGGCCCTGGAACAGGACCCGAACGTGCAGGCGGCCATGACGCTCGTGCCGCGCAAGATGTACGCCGAGTATGAGCAGGAGCATGCGCAGGATGCCTGGTGGGTGCAGCTGCCGGACAGCAGCTGGGCGGTCAAGAACCCCGCGCCCGCGCCGGCACCGGCTGCGCAATAGTACCACCGCGCCTCGCGCGACGGAATCTGTCAGGACAGGGATGTGCAGGCATGGCGATTACACCGGAACAATGCAAGGGGATGCAGATCCTTGCCGGCTTCGAATACGAGCAGGTGGAGAAATTCATCGCCGGCTGCAGCAGCGAGGAGTTTGCCGCCGGCAAGGTGCTCATCCGGCAGGATGACCCGAACGACGGCAAGTTTTACGTGGTCATGAGCGGCGCGGTGGAAGTGCTCAAGAACACCCGCAAGGGCGAGGAGCTCAGCGCGCGGCTGGCGCGCGGCGAGATCTTCGGCGAGATGGGGGTCTTTACCGACGACAAGCGCATGGCGACCATCCGCGCCACCGAGGCCACCAGCTGCCTGGTGCTGACCCGGGACAGCTACCGGCAGCTGCGCCAGAGCGATCCGGCGCTGGCGCTCAGATTCACCGAGAATCTGCTCAATGTCTATTTCAGCCGGTTCCGGGCGGTATCGTCGAAAGCCGAAACCGCATCGTTCTGGCTGTAGCTGCCATGGCCCGACGTTCCGTCAAGCCGCGTCCGCGGCGTGTGCCCGGTGCGGAAAAATCGTTCGCCCGTTTTCTTGAAGTGGTGCGCCGGCTGCGCGATCCTGACGGTTGCCCGTGGGACCGCAAGCAGACGCCGCAGACGCTGCGCCCCGCGATCCTCGAGGAGGCGCACGAGGCGGGCGAGGCGATCAGCAAACGCCATATTGCCGGCACCCGCGAGGAGCTCGGCGATGTCATGCTGGTGGCGCTCGCCGTGGCGGTCATTCATGAGCAGCGCGGTGACTTCACCCTGGCCGAGGTCTTCGACGAGATCCGCGCCAAGCTTATTCGCCGCCATCCGCACATCTTCAGCACGACGAAGGTGAGCGGGGCGGACGAAGTGATCGCCAACTGGAACAAAATCAAGGAGCAGGAAAAGAAGGCGAAGGGAATCAAAAACGCCGCCCTCGACTTGCCCCGCACCCTGCCCGCCCTGCTCAAGGCGCGGCGGCTGGACGAGCGGCTGGAAAAGCTGGAACTGCCGCGGCCGGCAGTCACCCCCCGGGCGCGCCAGGTGCGGAAGCGCGAACTGGCGGCGGAACTGTACGCGCTGGTGCAGCGCGGGCGCGCCGCCGGAGTGGATCTTGAAACCGCGCTGCACGATCATTGCGCGCGCCTGGCGAAGACCGCCAACCGCGCGCGCCGCCCGTCATGACCGAACCGGCAGCCCGGCCCGAGCTGATCATCAACGGCGGCGACTACGACGCCACGGAACTCATTCGCACCATTCGCGCGGAAATCGAGGCGGACAGCCGCGGCCGGTCAGTGGCGCCGGCCCCGCTCACCGCGCTCCCCCCCGCCCTTAGCGACGAACTGGCGCAGCTCAATCTGCAGGCGCGCATCGATACGCGGGAACTGCCGCAATCCGATCGCCCGGGCCTGGGCCCGCTGATCAATGCGGGAAAGCGGCGGCTGCGGCCGCTGCTCGACTGGCTGGTGGTGCCGCTGGTCGACCGGGTGTCCGACTATTTCGTGCTGCTGGTCGGCTACCTCTACCGGCTGCAGGAGTATCTCGAAGTGCAGGCGCGCGAGGATTTGCCGGCGCGGGTGGCGCGCCTCGAGCGTGCGGCCGCGGGCACGGTGGCTGTGCCGCCGGCGGGGGCGGGCGCGGCGATCGATTATGCGCGCTATTACACCCGGCTGGTTGCCCCGCGCGTGGCGCTGGCCGAGGCCATCGCGCCGCACTGCGGCGGTGCGCCGGCCACGGTCATTCTCGGTGCCGCGCGCGGCGAACTGGCGGCGCAGCTGACCGGCACGGTGCTGCAGGCGGAGCGGGTGGCGGCGCTGGCGGCACCGGGTGCGGCCACGCCGGCGGAATATGCCGACTGGCTGGCCGCCGCCGAACTGCCGTCGCCGTGCACGCTGGTCATTGACGATTGGGCGGCCGACTGGGGCGTGGAACGGCTGCAGGCCGTGCTGACGGTGGCGGCGCGCCGGCTGACGCGCGGCTCGCACGTGGTGATGGTGCTGCCGCTGGCGATCAAGCCACCGTACCCGCTGCTGGTCCCTGCCCGGGCGGTTGAGCCGCGGGTGGCGGCGTTTCTCGCGGAGTGCGCCGGCCTGACCCGGGTGACGGCCACCCAGCTGTCCGCGGCCCGCTGCGCGGTGGTGCGCGGCGGTATCGCCTGACGTCCACGCTGATCGTATGAAGCTGGCCATTATCGTGCCGCGCTGGTCGACGGATATTGCCGGCGGAGCGGAACGGCTGGCCCGCGAATACGCAGGCATGCTGCGCGACCGCCATGCCGTCACCATTCTGACCACCTGCGCGCTGGATCATGTCTCCTGGCGGAATGTCCTTCCCCCGGGTATCAGCGAAGAACCGGGCCTGACCGTCTGCCGTTTCCCGACGGCGCCGCGCGATCACGAACGCTATGTGCAGTTGCAGACCCGGATCGGCCGCGGAGAAACCCTGACCGAAGCGGAAGAGGATGAATGGCAGCAGCAGGGGGTGACCAGCCCGGAACTGGTGGCGCATGTGCGCGCGACCCCCTACGATCTGGTGATCGGGATGCCCTATTTTTTCGGAGTGGTGCAGCAGGGCCTGCTCGCCGCCGGGCGCCGGGCGGTGCTGGTCCCCTGCCTGCATCCCGAGCCGCAGGCGGAACTGCGCGTGGTCCGGGCCATGGTCGCCGGTGCGGGCATGGTGCTGTTCAATGCCCCGGAAGAACGGGCGCTGGCGCTGCGGCTGTACGGGACAGTGCCGGGCCATGGGCCGATTATCGGGATGGGACTGGACTTTGATCCGACCGCGCCCGATCAGCCGGCGCCCGGTGCGCAGTACCTGCTCTATCTCGGCCGCAAGGAGGCGGGGAAGGGGACGCATCAGCTCGCGGCCTATTTCCTGCGCTATCGCGAGCGCTTCCCTGCGTCGACGCTCAAACTGCTGCTGGCGGGCGGCGGTGATTTCCCGGAACTGCCGCGGCTGCGGGGGTGGCTTGCCGCGCGCGATTTTGTCGATCAGGCGGAAAAGGAACGGCTGCTGCGCGGGGCGCTGGCCCTGGCGCAGCCGTCGGCGCTGGAATCGCTTTCCATCGTCACCCTGGAGGCGTGGCGGGTGGCGCGCCCGGTGCTGGTCAACGGCCGGAGTGCGGTGCAGCGCGGCAACATCGAGCGCTCGGGCGGCGGATTATGGTATGATGGCGAGGAAATGTTTATCCGTGAACTGCGCTTTCTTGAAGAGCATCCGGACCAGGCGGCGGTATTCGGCCGCCGCGGCTGGTCCTACCTGCGCCGGCACCATGACCCGGCCGACGTCCGCGACCGGCTGCTGGCCGCGCTGGCGGAGCGCGCCTGAATATGGGCGCCAAGCGGACTATCCTTGCCCGCTGCCCGAACTGCGGCAAGGGGCTGGTGGTCTTTGCGGAAAAGTACTATTGCGCGCGCTGCAAGTTCAGGTTGTGGAAAGACAATATCTTCCTGAAACGCTATGGCCTGACGCTGACCGACGAGATCGTCATCGCCATGTGCCGGCGCGGCAGCTGCCGGTTGACCAATCTTTACGCCAAGCGCAAAAAGAAGTATTTCGCCGCGACGTTGGTCTGGCAGGACCGGCAGAAGGGCATCTTCGCCCTTGAATTCGGCCGCCCGGCCGAGTCCGCCCCGGCTGGCATGACCGCAGCACAATCCGGATAGCACCGTTGGCCCGGGCATTGAATCAACCATGACCGCCGGCTATGTGCGTTTGGCGCAGACGGGCGAACTGGCGCGGCGCGCGGCGCAGGCGACGGAGCGCATGCGGCAGTGTGATCTCTGCCCGCGCCGCTGCGGGGTGGACCGGTTCGCCGGCGAACTGGGCGTCTGCCGGGCGCCGGCGGCATTGAAAATCGCGAGTGACAATCTCCATTTCGGCGAGGAGCCGCCGATCACCGGGACGGGCGGTTCGGGTACGGTTTTCCTGTCGCATTGCACCCTGCGCTGCCATTACTGCCAGAACTGGCCGATCAGCCACTTGGGCAACGGCGTGACGGTGACTCCGGCGGAGCTGGCGGAGAAGATGGTCGCCCTGCAGTCGCGGGGCGCGCACAACATCAATTTCGTCACCCCGTCGCATTATATCGGCCCCATCCTTGCCGCGCTCGACGCGGCGGTGCCGCTCGGCCTGACGGTGCCGGTGGTCTGGAACTGCAGCGGCTACGAGGCGCTGGACGCGCTGGCGCTGCTCGACGGCGTGGTCGATATCTATCTGCCCGACGCCAAGCACGCGACCGCGGACGCGGCCCGCACCTGCTGCGCCACTCCTGACTATCCCGAGGTGAATCGCGCGGCGCTGCAGGAGATGTGGCGGCAGGTCGGGAAGCTGCAGTGCGATGAGGCCGGCATTGCCGTGCGCGGGCTGATGGTGCGCCATCTCGTCCTGCCGCATGACCTGGCGGGCTCGCGTGCGGTGCTGCGCTGGCTGCATGACGAGCTGTCGCCGGACGTCTATGTCTGCGTTATGTCGCAGTATTTCCCCGCCCACGACGCGCGCCGCCATCCGCAGCTGGCGCGGAAACTCACGGCGGACGAGTACCTGGCCGCGCTGGAGGCGCTGGAGGAATGCGCGTTTACTGACGGCCTGACCCAGGAGCCGCCCGACGATGATGAAACGTAGCCGCGCAATCGCCGGTGCGGTGCTGCAGGTGGCGCTGCTGCTGGCGCCGATGGCGCTGGCGTTCGGGCTGGTGTGGGGAATCCAGCAGGTGCGCGAGCCGTTGCGCAACGCGTATCCGCCCGCGCAGGCCGAACGAGAATCAGCGGAACTGAATGCGGCGCTGTCGGCGGCGCAGGCGAACCTGATGCGCGACCGGACCACGATTGCGGTCCTGCTGGAACTGTTTGTGCTCACGCTGCTGGTGCGGCCGTGGGAGTTTCCCTGGCGCGCGCGCCGCTGGGGCGCTGCCGGTGCGCTGCTGGCGTTCTGGTCGGCCTTCATGTTCGCTGCCGCCCAGCACAGCGGCCGCCTGTTCGCCCTGCATGCAATCGTCCTGGTGGTGTTCGGCTGGCTGGTCTTCCCGGCGGTGACGCTGGTGCTCGCGGCGCGGCGCGGCTGGCAATGGTATCGCCGGCGGCAGGCGGCCACCGCTGCGGGGAGGAACGCATGACTCGTGACGCGGAGAAACGTTATCTTGACTGCCTGACCCCGGCGGAGCGCGCCTGGCTGCGTACCAAGCCGCTGCCGGCTGACGAACAGGGCCGGCTGCATCGCGCTGACGCGGCGGCCATGCGTGAGGGCGCGGAAGAGCTGATGAATTTCTGCCGGCTGCTGCTGGCGGTCAAGGCGGCGCCGGGCGAGCGGCTGCTCGACCTGGGCGGCGGGACGGGCTGGGTGGCGCGCCTGGCGCTGCGGTTCGGTCTGCGCCCGCTGCTGGTGGATCTCGCGCCGGCGATGTGCCGCGCTGCGCGCACGGCCGAGCCGGTGGCGGCAGTGCCCTTTCCGGTGCTGGCGGCTGATGCGGCGCTGCTGCCGCTGGCGGCAGAGAGTGTTGATCTCTGCTTTTTCAATGGCGCGCTGCATCATTGCCCCGACCCGGCGGCGGTACTGCATGAGGTGCGGCGGGTGCTGGCGCCGGGCGGCCGGCTTGCTTTGTGCGAACCGGGCGAGGCGCATGCCGCCAGTCCGGCCGCCCGGGTGGCGACGGAGCGGTACGGGGTGACGGAACGCGGGTTTGCCGCCGAAGAACTGCTGCACTGGCTGGCGCAGGCGGGCTTTGCCGCTGCGCGCGTGGTGCCGCAGCTTGCGGACGATTTCGCGCTCAATGTCGACGGGCTGGCGTCGCTCAAACGCGCGGCGGCGCTGCCGGCGGCGGAGCGTGTCGTGCGCGAGGTGGCGGGGCTGGCCGGTGCCGGCCGCGGCGCGGTGGTGGAGACGGCGGCGGCGGTCGTCGGGTCGGCGGTTGCGCGCCTGTCGCTGCAGGTGTGCGTGGTGGCGTGCCGTTAACACCTGCGCCATCTGCACTGTAAAACCAGCGGCGGAAATGGTACCTACGTGCTGGCACAATACCCCATATGCACGAGGGAAGGGGCTGGATGACGGTGCGCACAATGCGATGGTCACCCCACCCCTGTGGTTTGCCTGTTGTCCCGCTCCCGCAGGGGAAGGACGACGCGCAGCGTCGAGGTGAGGGCAACAACGGACGACCC
>CAZFBR010000019.1:0-24603 GCA_964517215.1 uncultured bacterium | reverse complement strand
GGGTAGTGTCAAGAGTTCTGTGTAAATTTGAATAAGGGTATTCTCCCCCAACGCTTGTTTATCGTATCAAAGACAGCAAATAGCACCCGCTCCAGCGATTCGTCGTTCGTAAAGCAACCTATCGTTCGCGTTCGCCGACGCAGTTCCCGAAAACAACGTTCAATGGCATTGGAGCTACGCACATGCCGCCGGTATGATTCAGGCACGCGGTAGAACATAAACAGATGGTCGATATCCCGTCGGACACATTCAACCGCTTTCGGGTAACGCTGCCGCCATTCCTTGGCCCAGCGCCAGAATCGCTCGATAGCAATCCCCTGCGTTTTGGCTTTATAGACCATCCGCAGTCCTTTGCAAATGGCCTTGCGTTCACGTCGCGGAACGAGCGCGCACACGTTGCGCATCTTGTGGACCCAACAACGCTGAAAGGGAACCCGGGGATAGACGTACTTCAGCGCCTGCACCAGCCCGCCGCCACCGTCGCCGATGACCAATTCCAAGCGACTGCCGCGCAGACCGCGCCGATACAAGTCATTGAGAAATCCCTCCCAGTGTTTGGCACTTTCAGAAGGGGCTGCCATGAAGTCCACCAGTTCACGTTTGCCGTCCCAGGTTATGCCGTAAGCGGTCAGGGCGATGCGCGTCCGCCCCCGCACCGCGCCGCGGCTCTTCAACGCCACCCCGTCAAGATAGAGCCAACGGTAGTGGTCCGGCACTGCCCGACGATGAAACGCGGTGGCCGCCGCGGTGAGCGTCTGGAACGTGGTGGACACCGCTTGGGCGGAAATACGCGTGCCGGTCAGGTCGCGCATCAGTTCCCCAAGCTGACGTTGTGAAATCCCGGCAATATATAGTTCCTGTATCAAGGTGTTAACCGCGGTCTGCCGGCGTTGATAGGCGTCAAACAGGGCTGTTTTGAAGCGGCCGGAGCGGACGCGCGGCACATCCAGGACAACTGTCCCGTAACGCGTTTCCAGCATTCGTGAGTAGGTTCCATTACGGTACCCCCGACGTGAGCAATAACGCTCATAGCGCTTGGTACAAAGGAAAGCTGCCACCTCCTGATCCATGGTAGCCCGCAAGAACGTTTTCAACTGCTCCCGGATATACACGTCCGTTGCTCCCCACAGGGTTTCCTCGCGTTGGACATCGGCAAAGCACGCTGCTACACTCTCATCAGAGACACTCGAATAGCGGTAGAACATTGGGTATATCCCTCCTAAGCGCCTTTGGCGCTGGGTTTTGGCTGGGATGGATATACCCTTTTCAATTTACACAGGAAAGCTTACACTACCGCCAGTTTGGGGATGCTTGACGGGAAGGGAAAAAGCAGCTATATTTGTCTGCCATGAAGATGTTCGTGGCGTGGCTCTGGCAATTCCACTGGCTGCTGGCGGTGGCCCTGACGGTCGTTATGCTGACCGGCGCGGGGGTGCTGGCGGCGCCGGAAGCTGAGGCGGGCGAGCTGATGGCTCGCGGTCAAAGCAGCATCCAGCAGAATTGCGAACGGTTGTCGTATCTCGCCATCCTGATCGAACTCAATCTGGGCCAGCACCTCATGGTTTTGGCCGCCAGCCAGCTGACCGGTGACCCGGTTGTGCTGGTGCTGTCGGGTATGGCAGTTGTCGTTCTGCTGATTCCCCTCGTTGTTCGCCGGCTGGTCCTCACGCAGTACCATCACGCCATTCCTTAACCGCAACCTGTTATCCTAACGCAGCAGCATCATCGGCGACAGCCGGTGGTATACCTGTATGGCGAGGTGACAGACATGCACTTGTTTTCGGGCAAAGTAATTCTGATCATTATGGTGATTTCGCTGGGACTCGGGCTGTTGGTGATCGCGCTGGACAGCAATTATACCATGAAAAATAACGTCGACAGCAATCGTGACTATTATCCGTCCGTGAAGATTGCGGAAGTGGGAGGCAGCAATGCAGCCCGCTAAGCCGTCCGCCCTGCGCCGGGCGTGGAAGAGGTTCATGTATGTGCTGCGCGACCCGGTGCCGCTGTCATTTTCCAAGCTGAACAACTATCTGACCTGCCCCTACAAGTTTCGCGTGTCGTATGTTGACCGCCATCCCGGCAAGCCGGCAGCACCGATGAGTTTCGGCTCGATCATCCACGAGGTGCTGCAGGTTTACGAGCAGCTGCCGCCCGAACGGCAGTCGCTGGAGGCGATGCACGGCATCTATGCCGAGTTGTGGGATGCGGAATTCGGCGATTACGCCCGCGCCTGGGGGCGCAGTTTGTTCGACGAACCGGCCAAACATTACGGCCGGACGCCGGAACAGGTGGAAAAAGAGGCGTACGCCGACGGCATCGCCATGCTCAATAATTACTATGAGGCCGCCCAGAATCGTGAGGGGAAGGTCCGCTCGGTGGAAAAATGGGTGTTTGCCGAGCTGTTCCATCACCATCTTACCGGGCGCATCGATCGCATCGACCAGCTGCCCAACGGCGATTACCGCATTATCGATTACAAGACGGGCAAACGGATTGCCGATGAGGCGGTGCTGCGTGACGTGACCCGCGGCGCCGGCCTGCAGGCGGCAATGTATTATGCCATCAGCCGCGAGGCGTGGCGCGACCGGGTCGGTTCCTTCCAGTACCATTACCTGCATCGCGGGCAGGAGCTGATCGAATGCATCGCCCAGGGCCTGGTGACGGCGGTGGACGCGCATCTGACGGTGGCCGCGCCGGCCGCCGCGGCGCCGATCAATCCCTTTGAACAGCAGGCGGAGGAGTTGACCGATGCCATCCGCAGGGAATTGCACCACGCGCTGGTGCGCCGGCCGGTGCATCGGCTGGCGGGCGACCGTGAAGGGGCGGCGGTGCGGGCGCGGCTGTTTGCAGCGCTGACCGCAGAAGAGCAGGAGGCGGTGCAGGCGGGGGCGACGCCGGCGGTGGTGCCCGCCCTTCAGGACTATTGCGACCGGCTGCAGCAGCACGGGGCGAAGCTGGTGCGCGAGCAGTTCGGCGACGAGATGAAGCTCTCCGACGCGGCTGCGGCCTGGCAAAACCAGTTTGAACCGGTGCTGGCGGCTTTGCTGGACAAGTACGACCGCGATACGCTGGCCACCCTGCTGCGGCAGGCGCTGCCGGCCGCAGCCGGCCTGCTGGCGGCGACGGCGGCGCAGTCGCTGCTCCCGGAGTACCATGCGGAAAGCTCCCGCCGGCTGGTAAGCGTGGTGCATCGCCGCCAACTGCGGGCAGTGACGATGGTGAAGCTGCCGCAGCTGACGGCGGGCGATCTGCTGGCCATCCTGCCGGCAGTTCCCGGTGTGCGCGACATCCGGGCGGTCGCGGATAAGGTGCTGCGCATTCTGGCGGAGAAGTACCGGGAAAATTTCGACGAATTCACCGTGCATGAACTGGCGGAGAACCTCGTCACGGCGTTTACCCCGGACGATCTGGAGCCGGCATGGCGCAGCGGCGCGGAAGTGGCGCTGACCAGGGCGGAGCAGTCGCTGGGCATCGGCACGCGGCCCGATCGCGCGATTGCCGCTTACGATGCGCAGCAGGCGCGGCTCAAGGCACTGCTGCTGCCCATGCGGGACGCGGTCGCTGCCGTGCTCAATGCGGTGACGACGGTGCTGACGAATCACGTGGTGGCGACCCGGCCGCAGGAGATCGATGCGGCGGAAGAGCAGCACATCGTTGCCGACCTGCAGCTGCAGCTTTCGGGCGCGGGCCTGCAGGGGATGCTGACGACGGTGGCGATGGCGCGCGTGGCGCAGGTGCTGGAACCGTTCATCCACCAGCAAATCACCGTTCCCATCGTCACGGCCGTCACCGCATGCTGCAATGAGGAAACGCTGCTGGCTGAACTGAACCGGCAGGCGCCCGATGCGGAGCGCAATCCCGGCTTTGCCCGCGAACTGGCCCGCCAGCTGGACTGGCATGAGATCGAGTATGCGGTCGAACGGGTCCTGCTCCCCGCCCTGCGCGAGCAGTTTGCCGAACTGGCGATCCGCCAGGCGGGTGCGGATGTTCCGGCGGCGCTGGCGGGGTCGCTGACCGCCGCCAATATCAAGGGGCGGGTCGGATCGACCCTGCGCCAGTTCAAGCGCCGGCGCCAGCGCATCACAATGCAGGCGGTGGAAGTGCCGTATCTGCCGGAGAAGATGCCGGCGCTCAAGGCCACGATCAGGAGGGTTTCGGGCGGCATCCGCGCCCGCAACTATTCCCCCTGCCGCAGCATGGTCTGCAGCTGGTGCGAATATCGCAGCGGCTGCCCGGCCTGGTGCACGGGGATGACGGTATGCGGCGGGAAGTGCACGGGCAAATACGACTGCCCGGCGATCATTCGCGACGGGCAGGTGCTGTTCAGGAAACCGGCGGGCATGAGCGACGAGGCGTTCCGGCAGGAAGCGGCGGCCAAGTATGCCGCGGTGGACCGTTCGCTGTTCCGCCTGAGCTTCTCCAAGATGAACTCCTTCGAGAAATGCCCGCACAGCTATCGGGCGCGCTATCTTGACCGGAAGATGCCCCGGGCCAAGGCCTTTTTCTCGCTCGGCATCACCTTTCATAAGGCGATGGAGGAGGTGTACCGCCGCGACGACGACAGCGTGCCGACGCTGCTGGAGGTGGAGAACGCCTTTTGCAGCAACTGGGTCAGTGCCGGGTACCGCTCCGCAGCGGAGGAGGAATTCTACCGCGCCCGCGGATTGCGCATGTGCCGGGATTACCATCAGACATTCATTGCCGGCGGGCAGTACCGGCCGGCGCTGGCGAACGAGGAGTATTTCGAGTTCCCGCTGGGCGAGACGCTGCTCACCGGCTCGATCGACCGCATCGACCGGCGCGAAGACGGCGGAGTGGAACTGGTCGACTACAAGACCAACCCGAAGCTGTACAGCGACGAGGAACTGGCGCGCGACCGGCAGATGACGCTCTACTATCTTGCTGCGCGCGGCGGCAAGCTGGCCTGTTCCGGCTATCAGCCGCTGGAACCGGACAGTTTGCGCTTCCTGTTCGTGAACTTCGATCGTGCCCTGACCACGCACCGCACGCCGGCCGATCAGGAGGCAATCGCCCAGCGGGTGAACCGGGTGACCCGCGAGCTGCGCTGGCGTCAGGAGCTGTATCGCAACAGCGGCAGTGACCCGCTGGTGGGGATGCTGCTGTTCCCGCCGGAACTCAACCGCCATTGCGCGTCATGCGACCATCAGGTCGAATGCCCGCTCTGCCGGCCGCCGTTGGAACCGGTCAGCGATGCCGAGGCGGTTGACAGCGAGATTCTGTATGTCGGCAATGAACAGCAGCCGGGACGGGAGGATGAGGAATGAGCGCCATGACCACGACCACACCCCATCGCGCAAGTGCCGTGCGTGATTTTGGGATTCTGCTGAAACTGCTGTTCATCAAGCTGGTGCAATGCATGGAGATCTGTGCGCTCCCCTACCTGGCCGGCATCGGGCTGTCGCTTGCCTATGAATGGAACCTGGGCGATTCCTATGGCTATCTGCGCGGCTTCGGGCTGATCCCAGTGACCGTGCTGCTCTTCGGGCCGCTGGTGGCGCTGTATGCCCTGTTCATCTGGCTGCGCAAACGGCAGCTGCCGGAGGCCAGCGTGCTCTTTCTGATCGAGGACACGTTCAGCGAACACCGGTTTACCCGCTGGCTTTCCGCCGCGCTGGTGGTGGTGGCGTTCGCGTTCGGGGTGATCAATTTCAATTTCGCCACCGACCGCAGCGCGCCGCAGCATATCATCCGGTACCTGCCGCCACCGGGCCAGTCGCAGACCGCGACTGTTACGGGGGTGATCATCCGCGAGCCGGAATTCCGCGAACGCCATGTCTGGCTCTTCCTGCGCCCGAGCAGCTATCAGCCGGCGGACGGCCAGGTGCAGCCCGTGACCAACGGCCTGGTCCTGGTCAAGGTGAGCAAGAATGTTGCGGGCTTTGAGAATTTCAACTACGGCGAGGAAGTTGCGGTGACCAGCGATTTCGCCCAGCCGGAACCGGCGGCCAATCCCGGCGCATTCGACCAGCTGAAGCATCTCAACCACCGCGACATCTATGCGCAGACCGTGGTGGGACGGCCGGAGCAGATCACCAGCAACGGGATGAAAGAGGCCAGCTTCGCCATCCGCTTCTCGCTGGACGTCAAGAAGCGCCTGCTGGCGATCATGAAGCAGACGCTCCCCTATCCGCATTCCGCCTTTCAGGGCGGCATCATTTACGGGCTGAAGGTCGGGCTGCCGAAGAAGGAGGAGGGCGAGTTCAAGTGGGCGGGGATGGCCTGGGTGCTGGTTGTCGCCGGGGCGCACCTGCTGATGGTCTACATCACCCTGAAGATGATCCTCGCCTCCATGCGGCTCAACCCCGCCCTGTCGTTCGTGCTGCTGTTTATCATGCTCTTTATCTTCCTGGTGGTGACGGGGATCGGCCCCCCGACGGTGCGTGCCTTCATCATGCTCTTCCTGTACGAATTCACCAAGACCTTCCTCGGGCAGGACATCCGGGCGGCGGTGCGTTCGGCCATCGGGATTGCGGCGTTCCTGCTGCTGGCGGTGCATGCCTTCCCGTATTTCTCACCGCTGATGATCTTCGATCCGACGGTGACCCTGTCATTCGGGGCGGTGCTGTCGCTGTCGTGGATCTCGGGCCCGGTGAACCGGCTGTTCTCGCGCATCGCCTACGGCATGACCTCGGTGGTGATGCTGCTGGGGATCATCGCCGGCACGCTGGTCTTTGCCATCTTCCACCCGACGACGATCACCCGCACGGCACTCTATCTGGCGCCGGTGTTCGTGGTGACGGTGGTACTGGCGGCGCTGACGACGAAATTCAACAACCGCTTTCGCAACCAGTACCGTCTGCATCGTATCTGGAGCGGGTATAACGATATCCGCCTGTTCTCGGGCTGGAAGAAGTGGATTCACCCGCAGTTCCTCGCCTTCCGCTGCCTGCCCGCATTCCTCGCGTCGTTTGCGGCGGCGCAGGTGGCCATCCAGTTCGGCATGGTGCTCCCCACCTCATCGTGGTATTTCTATCGCACGCCGATTGGCGGGCTGTTTGCCAACCTGATTGCGTTTCCGGGGCTCGGAATCATCATCCAGGTCGGGTTGTGCGCGGTGCTGATCGGGCTCATCCCGATCATCGGCATGCCGCTCGCCTTTGCGCTCAACGCCGCCGATTATCTCGGTATCGAGTTGTTGATGCGCGTGGCGAAGCTGACGGCGCAGGTGTTCACCTACCCCATCGCCCTCAAGCCGACCATGGGCCAGTTGCTGGGATTCTACACGATTATCGCAGCGTTCATTTTCTTCGACAAGTTCTTCTATGATCGTGCGCGGCACGGCTATCGCAATCTGCAGCAGGTCTTTGCCTACCGCTTCCGCATGCGCCGGGTCCCGCTCTACGGACGGCTGGCGGAATGGCTGAAACCGCGCGGCACGCGCTGGGCGGCGACCGCCGGGCTGGTGCTGGTGATCGGCATGATGTCGGCCGGCCTGGCGTGGAATCCCGATCCGGGCACGCTGCGGGTGATCATGATGGATTTGAACGGCGGGGCGGGGACGCTGATCATGGCGCCCGGCGGCGACCATTACCTCGTTGATTTCGGCAGCTATGACTCGCGGCGCGGGTTCGTCAGCGACCAGAACAGCATCATGCCGGTGGCGCTGAGCAACCAGATGGAAACCTTCGACGGGATCATCCTGACCCATCCCGATGCGCGGGCGATCGGCGGGCTGTGGTTCATCCTGGAGAACTTCAATGTGAACACCGTGTACACGGCGATGGACGAGAAGGCCTTCGCTCCGGAGAGCAGCATCGAGGAATTTGCGGCGGCGACGCATGACCGCACGCTGATCGAAGGCACCCTGCTGGCGGAAACCGAGGACCTGCACAAGATCATGCAGGCCTGCGGTGCAATCATCCGGGCCAAGGGGATTGTCGTGCGCACGGTCAAGGCGGGCGAGCAGTTCGTCAGCAACGACGGATTCACCCTCACCGCGGTCTCGGCGGGTGCGGCGGGCGGCAACGGGCCGGGCGATGCGTCGCTGGTGCGGCGCGCCGAGTTCATGAACAAGCGCATCCTGTTCGGCGGCTATATTGGCAATCAGGCGGCAACCCGGTTGGGGGCTGAGGCGCGCGCTGATGTCGTGCTGGCCCCCGCCCATGGCATGACGGAGAACAATCCGGAAGCGTTCATCCGCGCCACGGGCGCCACGGATGCCGTCATCCAGTTCCAGCCGCTGCGGCGCAATGACGAGGCGCGGATTGCCGAAGTGGAAGCGACCGAACAGGCCTATGCGCGGGCAGGCGTCCGGGTGCATCGCACTGACCGTTCGGGTGCGGTGACGACGGTGGTTGATCGCAGCGGCGCGATGACGGTGGCAGAGTTCTGCCCGCTGGCGCGGACGGGTGATGCGGAAAACGGCGGCGACGAATAAACCGGTGGCCGGCGGCCCGGCCGGCGGTTGCCGGGGGCCGGTCGGCCGGGCAGAGCAAATACCAGGCGGGAGTGACCGGATATGACGGAACAGGCGGAAGTGCGGTTGCGCGATCGCGCGCGGCAGGTGGTGCCGCTGATGGTGTTCATGGTGGCGGTGACGGCGCTGCTGGCGCTGGGGTTGACGCCGAAGGTGGCGGGGATCCGCACGGAATTTGTGCTCTTCGCCATGATCATCGGCGGCATCGCCCTGTTTCACGATCGGTCGTTTGCGTTGACGCTGAGCGGGCTGATCGGGATCATCATGTACAAGTACGGGGCGACCATTCCCGATGAGGGGGCGTTTTCACTGGTGAGCCATCTCGGCCACGAATGGCGCACTATCGTCAACCTGTTCCTGTTGCTGCTCGGGTTCGCCCTGCTGGCCAAGCTCTTTGAAGAATCAAATGTGGTGGCCAAGCTCGTTGCGGTGCTGCCCAACGGCTGGGCGGGCTGTTTCCTGCTCCTCGGGCTGGTCTGGTTCATCTCGTCGTTCCTCGATAATATCGCCGCGGCACTGATCGGCGGCACGATCGCACTGATTGTGTTCAAGAAAGAGGTACATGTCGGTTATATCGCCGGGATCGTGGCGGCCAGCAACGCGGGCGGGGCGTGGAGCGTGCTGGGCGACACCACCACGACGCTGATGTGGATCGCGGGGGTGCATCCCCTCAACGTGGCACACGGCATCCTGGGATCGGTTATCGCCTATCTCATTTTCGGCAGCATTGCCGCCTGGCAGCAGAACAACCATCATGCCCTGCGGCGCGACGCGCTCAACTTGCCGGGCACCGTCGATTACGGCAAGATTGCGATCGTCTTCCTGGTCTTGGTTGGGGCGATCATTGCCAACTTCAAATATGATTTCTTCGCGCTGGGCGTGTGGGCGGGTCTGCTGCTGGGCGCCACCTTCCGCAAGCTGCCGTGGGGCGAACTGAAAACCGCGCTGATGGGGAGCGTCTTCCTGGTCATGCTGGTGACCTGCGCGTCGATGATGCCGGTGAAGGAGCTGCCCGACCCGTCGGCGCAGACCGCGTTTATTCTCGGCTGTGTCTCCGCGGTCTTCGACAATATTCCGCTGACCGCGCTGGCGATCAAGCAGGGGTGTTACGACTGGGGCATGCTGGCATTCACGGTCGGGTTCGGCGGCTCAATGATCTGGTTCGGCTCGTCGGCGGGAGTGGCAATTACCACGCTCTTCCCGCATGCGCGTGCGGTCGGGCCGTGGCTGCGCCGCGGCTGGCATGTGGCGCTGGCGTATGTCATCGCCTTCGCGGTGCTGTTCCTGACGCTGGGCTGGAACCCGGAGATGATCGGCGCCGCGCCGGCGCCGGATCCGGCGCATATGTCGCCGCCGGCGATTGTCGCGCCGCCGGCAGCTGCAATGCCGCTGGCCGTGCCGCTCCCGTAGGCATATCGTTCGGCGGTTTGCGCATCGCCGGCGGCTGTGGTAGCATGATGGCGGGTCCGGGAGCAGCAGCCCCGGAGGGATGGGATAGTCGGGCCGCTATCCGCCGATACTCTCGGCGGATGGCGGCTTTTTTTGTCACAGCGCATTAACCGGGTGCGACAGCTTGCGCGCGGACGCTTGCGCTGGGCAGACCGCCATCTGAGGCACAGTCCGTCAGCGGTGGTCGCGGGTGGCCACCCTGACACTCAGGGAGGCGAGCATGGTAAGGAAGGTAGTGCAGCAACGAGGTTTCGCGGCCCGCTGCATGCCGGGCATTTCGTGGTGGCGTTGGTCTGCGTTTGCTCATGCGACGACACTGGCGAAAGCGAGTCCTGCTCCCGGGCAGCAGCCGGCGCGCACGTGGCGGGGTGCGGGACAGTGACAACCGCGACACCGGATCTGTTTACCCGGCTGATTCGCCATCCGGCAGCGCCGGCGCTGTTGTTGGTGCTGGCGGCGCTGCTGGCGATGGTTTGTGTCAATTCACCGCTTGCGGAAATCTATCATCTGCTGCTGCGCACGCCGGCCGCCATCCAGATCGGTGGTAATGGTCTCGCCAAGCCGCTGCTGTTGTGGATCAATGACGGCCTGATGGCGATCTTTTTCTTCAGCGTCGGTCTTGAACTCAAACGTGAGGTGCTGCACGGCATGCTGCGTGATACCCGGACAGTATTGCTGCCGGGCATTGCGGCACTGGGCGGGATGCTGGTGCCGGCGGGGCTCTACCTGGCGATCACTGCCGGTGATTCGCTGGCGCAGCGCGGCTGGGCGATTCCGGTGGCGACGGATATTGCCTTTGTTCTGGGTGTACTCGCCCTGCTGGGGAAACGCATACCGCACGGCCTGAGATTGTTCCTGCTGGCCCTGGCGATTTTCGACGACCTCGGGGCAGTGATCATAATTGCGCTGTTTTATACTGCGGAACTGTCCAAGGTTTCGCTGCTGCTCGCCGCCGGCTGCCTGATCCTGCTGGCAGCCTTGAACTATGCCGGAGTGAGGCGGCTTGGCTTGTATGTGGTGGTTGGCCTCTTGCTGTGGGTATCGGTGCTCAATTCGGGGGTGCATGCCACGCTGGCCGGGGTGGTATTGGCCCTATTCATTCCGCACCTGCCCGACCCGTTGTACACGGCGATGACGAACGGGCAACGCCAGTTGTCGGGACGCGATGGCTCCGCGAACGGTGTCGAGCGCCGGCAGACACTGACGATCGCCCGCCGGTTGGAACTGGCCCTTGAACCATGGGTGGCGTTTTTCATCCTTCCGCTTTTTGCGTTTGCGAATGCCGGCATCGATCTGCGGGGAGTGACGGCCGGCGACCTGCTGAATCCGGTGCCGTTGGGTATTGTCGCCGGCCTGTTCGTTGGCAAGCAGGCCGGGGTATTCCTGTTCGCCTGGCTGACCATAGGCTCCGGGTGCGCAGCACTGCCGGCCGGCGTCTCCTGGCGCCAGCTTTACGGCGGCAGCATATTGTGCGGCATTGGCTTTACCATGAGCCTGTTCATTGCTTCACTGGCGTTTGAGCATGGCGGTTTGACGAACGCCTTCCCCGACCGGCTGGGCATTCTTGCTGGGACGATGCTCTCCGCGGTGATTGGATATCTGATCTTGCGCGGGACTACAGCGGCGCGCCCCCCGGTGGTGACCGAATGAGTGCAGTCGTAAGCACCCGGAACGGCGGCGGTGCCGGGCGCACAGACGGTGTTCGGGCGCGCCAGCCGGCAGCGGGGGTGGATCGTGCATACTGACGACATGAGCTGGTATCGCGAGGCAGTCATCTACGAAGTACCGGTGCGGGCATTTGCGGACGGGAGCGGCGACGGTACCGGCGACTTTCGCGGCCTGCGGCAGCGCCTGCCGTACCTGCGCGATCTGGGAGTAACCGCATTATGGGTGCTGCCGTTCTACCCGTCGCCGCTGCGCGACGACGGGTATGATATCGCCGACTATACCGGGGTGCATCCGGCCTACGGCACGCTGGCAGATGCCCGCGAATTCATCGAGGTGGCACATGGCCATGGCCTGCGGGTGCTGACGGAACTGGTGCTGAATCATACTTCGAACGAGCATCCCTGGTTCCAGCGGGCACGGCGGGCGAAGCCGGGCTCGCCACACCGTGACTATTACGTCTGGAGCGAGACGCCGGACCGCTACCGCGAGGCACGCATCATTTTCAAGGACTTCGAGACTTCCAACTGGACGTGGGACCCGGTCGCCCGCGCGTATTACTGGCATCGTTTCTACAGCCATCAGCCCGACCTGAATTTCGCCAGCGCGCACGTGCGCCGGGAACTGTTGCGGATCATCGACTTCTGGATGAAACTCGGCATCGACGGCTTGCGGCTGGATGCGGTGCCGTATCTGTATGAACGCGAGGGGACGAATTGCGAAAATCTGCCGGAAACGCATGCGTTCCTGCGCGAGGTGCGCGCGCATCTCGACAAGCGGTATTGCGGCCGCGTGCTGCTCGCGGAGGCGAACCAGTGGATGGAGGACGCGGCGGCATATTTCGGCAAGGGTGACGAATGTCACTTGGCTTTCCATTTCCCGCTCATGCCGCGCCTGTTCATGGCCCTGCAGATGGAGGAGCGGCATCCGGTGGCCGATCTGCTCGAACATGCGCCACCGCTGCCGGCCGGGGCGCAATGGGCGCTGTTCCTGCGCAACCATGACGAGCTGACCCTGGAGATGGTGACGGACGAGGAACGCGATTATATGTACCGCGTGTTTGCGCGCGATCCGCGCGCGCGCATCAACCTCGGCATCCGGCGCCGGTTGGCGCCGCTGCTGGACAATAACCGCCGCAAAATCGAATTGCTGCATTTTGTACTGCTCTCCCTGCCGGGGACGCCGGTTCTGTACTACGGCGATGAGATTGGCATGGGTGACAATATTTACCTCGGCGACCGCAATGGGGTGCGCACGCCGATGCAGTGGAGTCCGGACCGCAACGCGGGTTTTTCGCGGGCCAACCCGCAGCAGCTCTACCTGCCGGTGAATATCGATCCCGAGTATCATTACGAAACGGTGAATGTCGAAAATCAGGAGCGTAATCCGACGTCTCTGCTGTGGTGGATGCGGCGGGTGCTGGCGATGCGGGCGCGCCTGGGTGTATTCGGGCGGGGCGAATTGTGCCTGCTGCACCCGGCGAATCCGCGGGTGCTGGCGTTTCTACGCACGCACGAGCAGCGCCATTTGCTGGTGGTCGTCAATCTTTCGCGGTTTGCCCAGCCGGCCGCCCTCGACCTGGCGGCGTATGCGGGGTGGACTCCGGTTGAGGTATTCGGCCAGACGGCGTTCCCGGTCGTGACTGCGGCGGCATATGACTGGACTTTGGCACCGCATGCGTATCACTGGTGTGAATTGCGCCCGCCAGGCACGGCGGGGATAACGGCGGCAGTGAATACCGCGGTATGCCTGCGCGGTTCGCTGGCCACGATACTGACCGGGCAGCGGCGCGAGCTTGAGGAACATGTTGTGCCGGCGTGGATGGCTGGTGCCCGCTGGTTTGCGGGCAAGGGCCGGCCGCTGGTGCGGGTGCGGCTGGCGGAGCAGCTGCGGCTGGAGAGCGAAGGTGAGCAGGCGGCGCTGGTACTGCTGGACGCGCAGTATGCCGACGGGGGAAAGGAACGCTACGCACTGCTCTTGGCGATTGCGGCCCCGGCGGCAGTGGCGCAGCTGCGGCAGCACGCGCCGCAGGCAATTCTGGCGGTATGCGTCACCGATGCCGGTGAAGGCGCTCTGGTGGACGGGATGCATCTTCCGGTGTGGCCGCGGGCGCTGGTACGGCTGATCAGCGAACGCCGCAAGGTGACGGGTGCAGCGGGAACGCTGCTGGGAATCCCGGGGCGGGTCCTGCGCGAGCTGCTGTCCGCCGGAGCGCTGCCGGCGCCGGTGGTGCTGACCGCGCAGCAGAGCAATACCTCGGTGGTATTCGGCCAGACGCTGCTGTTCAAGCAGTTCCGCAGGATTGAGGCGGGGACGAATCCCGAGGTCGAGGTTGGCCGGGCGCTGACGGAGCGGTCGCAGTATGCTGCAGTGGCGCCGTTCGCGGGAGAACTGCGTTACCGCACGGCGGAGGGGACGGAGCAGACGCTGGCGCTGCTGCAGGGGTTTGTCGCGCATCAGGAAAACGGTTGGGACTATGCACTGGCGGCGGTGCGCGATTACCTTGACAGTATCCTGACCTTGGTTGCGGATGAACCGCCGCGCCGGCTGCGTTCAGCGCTGCCGGAAGCTGACGAGGACTATCCCTGGCTGCAGCAGTTCTTTCGCGAAGTGGCCGGCGAGGGATTCACTGCCCTGCTGGAACGACTGGGGGCGCGGACGGCGGCATTGCACGGCGCCCTGGCCGGCATCGACGACGAAGCATTCCGGCCAGAATCCTTTACCCAACATTATCAACGTGCGCTGCTGCAGGCATCACTCGGCCAACAGAAACAGGTGTACCGGTTGTTGCGGGCGCGGCGTGAAACGCTGCCGGCTGAGGCGCGCCACGATGCGATCGCGCTGCTCGGGGCGGAAAACCGGCTGCGCGAGCGCTTGACCGCCCTGACGGCGACCTTACCGCCGGCGCTGAAAATCCGCATCCACGGTGACTATCATCTCGGCCAGGTGCTGTATACCGGACGCGATGTGGTGATCATTGATTTTGAGGGCGAACCGGCACGCATAGCCAGTGAGCGGCGGCTGAAGCGATCACCGCTGCGGGATGTGGCGGGTATGCTGCGCTCGTTCCGCTATGCCGCGGCCGCAGGCCTGCGGGCACATCCGCTGGCCGGGGTGGTCGGGCACGGCCGGCTGCAGCCATGGCTCGATGCGTGGGGCGACTATGCGGGCGCGGTGTTTGTCCGGGCATACTGCGAGGCGCCGGAGGTCCGCTCGCTGATCCCCGCTGCTGCAGCTGATTGTCGCTGCCTGCTTGAGTGGTTTCTGCTGGACAAGGCGCTGTACGAGGTTTCCTATGAGCTGCACAGCCGTCCGGATTGGGTGGCTATCCCGCTGGCGGGCCTGCGTGAATTGCTGCAGCTGCCGGCCCCGGCACCAACTGGAGAACAATAATGCGGACACTGCTGCGATTGCTGTTGCCGCTGCTGGGTTTTGTGCTCACAGGGGTGATGCTGTTCGGATTCTGGCAGGCGGCTGCCCAGGAGGAGCGATTATACGATGACCTGCAGCGTCGTGCGCAGCAGGTGGCGGAAGGGATGGAACCGGCGGCACATAATGCCCTGCTCAACCGCAATCAGGCGCTGGCACAGCGCCTGGTCCAGTCGTTCGAACGTCGCGAACGCTTGCAGGGTGGGATCATCTACGGACGGGACGGCGGGATTGTCGCGATTACGCCGCGCCTTGCCGGCTGGCCGGCAAGCGATACAGCGATGCTGGAAGATATCGTGGTGGGGGCTCGTGCGCGCGAACGGCAGGTTGCGTTTGGCGAGAACCGGATGCATGCCTACCTGCTGCCGGTCTACGATCAGGAATTGCGCCTGCTGGGGGCGGTTGAGGTTGCCTACACTACGGAGTATATCCTGCAGGCCATGGCGGAGACCTGGCAACGGCTGTTGCTGCTGGTGCTGGTGCTGGCCTCCGGGATTATCGTGACCGTTCTGCTGGTATGGCGCCGACTGATCAGCCGGCCGCTGGCGCGCCTGACCGACTGGTTTCGCCGCTTTCAGCGGGGCGAGCGGCTGGCGGGAAGCCCGCAGGACCTCGCTGCCCATGACCTTGGGTCGCTGGCGACCGAAGTCGAGCAGGTGGCGTTGAACCTGCGTATCGCCCGCAAGAGTGTGGTGCAGGAGGCGCAGCAGCGCCTGCAACACGATGAGTCCTGGACGGAAGAACGGTTGCGCGACCTGACGCGCGCCCGGCTGCGCGGCAATCCGCTCCTGGTCGTATCCAACCGCGAACCGTACATGCATGTCGTTGAAACGGCCGGCGAACCACCCCGTTGCCTGCGGCCGGCGAGCGGGGTGGTTACAGCACTCGATCCCATCTTGCGCGCCTGCGGCGGGACCTGGATCGCCCACGGGAGCGGCAACGCCGACCGGCAGTTTGTCAATGCCCGCGACAAATTGGGCGTACCGCCTGAAGATGACCGCTATATACTCAAGCGCGTCTGGTTGAGCAAGGAAGAGGAAGAGGGCTACTATTACGGGTTTGCGAACGAGGGGCTGTGGCCGTTGTGCCATATCACGCATACCCGCCCGATCTTTCGGGAAAGTGACTGGGCGGCGTATGTTGCGGCGAACCGCCGTTTTGCTGACAGCGTGCTCGCCGAACTGCCGGCGCAGAACGCGTATGTTTTCATTCAGGATTATCATTTCACGCTGCTGCCGCGCATGTTGCGCGAGGCGCGCCCCGATGCGGTGATTGCGCTGTTCTGGCATATTCCGTGGCCCAATCCGGAAATATTTGCCATCTGTCCGTACCAGCAGGAGATCCTCAACGGCATGCTCGGTTGTGATCTCCTCGGATTCCATGTGCAGTATCACTGCAATAATTTCCTGGAAACCGTCAATCGGGTGCTCGAATCGCGCGTCGACATGGAACGGTTTGCCGTGGTGCAGGGCGGGCGCGAGACCCGGGTGCGCGCGTTTCCCATCAGCGTTGACCCGGCGCCGGCCGCGGATGACGCGGCGGAGCGCGCGGCGATGGTGCGGCTGCGTCGGGAATACCGGCTCGACGGCAAAACCGTTGCCATCGGGGTGGACCGCATCGACTACACCAAGGGCCTGCCCGAACGTATCCGTGCAGTCGACCGTTTTCTCGCCGACCATCCGGAATGGTGCGGACGGTTCGTGTTGGTGCAGATCGCGGCACCCAGCCGCACCCACATCAAGCGTTATCATGATTTTGCCGGCGAACTCGATGACCTGGTGGAGAAGACCAACTGGAAATATGCGACCGGTGACTGGCAGCCGATTATCTACCTCAAGCGGCACTTTCCGCCGGAAGCGATCCGCCCGTTCTACCGGCTTGCCGACCTGTGCCTGGTGAGTTCGCTGCATGACGGCATGAACCTCGTCGCCAAGGAATTTATCAGCACGCAGGCGGAGGAACAGGGTGCGCTGCTCCTCAGCTGTTTCACCGGAGCGGCCCGTGAATTGACGGAGGCGCTGATTTTCAACCCGTATGCCACGGGTGAATTCGCGCGCGCCATTTATGCGGCGGTGACGATGCCGGCAGATGAACGGCGCCGGCGGATGCGGATGCTGCGGGCGCAGGTGCAGCGCCACACCATTTACCGCTGGGCCGGTGATATTGTCAGCGAGCTGGGTGCGTTGGGCGGCAGCCGGTGACCGGATTCGCCGGCAGTCACGACGTTGCTGACGTGCTTACCGCCCTGACCGGCGACCGGCTGCTGGCGGTATTCGATTGTGACGGCACCCTGGCCCCGATTGCGGCGGTGCCGGCGGCAGCGCAGGTGCCGGCGGCGGTGCGGCGCGATTTGCAGCGCCTGGCGCGACGGCCAGGGTTCCAGCTGGCGGTCATCAGCGGTCGGCCGTTGGCCGAAGTGCAGGAGCTGGTCGGGGTGCAGCCTTGCCTGTATGCCGGGGTGCATGGTCTTGATCTGGCGGGCACCCTGCATCCGGCACCGATACCGCAGGCGCAGCTGCTCGCGGTGCGGCTGCTGGCGCGCGTGCTGGCGGCGCGCTGGGCAGGCACGCCCGGGATCATCGTCGAAGACAAGGCATTTGCCGTTGCGGTGCATTACCGGGCCGCGACTCCCGATGTGGCCCGACAGGCGCGGGTGCAGGTGCGGGCGCTGGCAGCGACTACCGGCGGCCAGGTCCGGGCGCTGGCAGGGAAAAAAGTAGTGGAAGTGCGGCCGGCGGCATTCTGGGATAAGGGCACCTGTCTGCACTGGATGTGGCGGCAGCTTGAGGAACGAACCGGAGAACGCTGGCAGGTTCTCTACGCCGGCGATGATGCGACAGATGAGGATGTGTTCCGGCGGTTTCCTCCGCCGGCGCTGACTATCGCGGTCGGACGGCGGCGCACGGCGGCGCGATGGCGGCTGGCGACCTGTGCGCAGGTCGCAGAACTGATTGCGCGGCTGGCTGCGGCAGATGCGGGGACGTTGACCGCTGCAGAACGATGAGTTATAACAATGCCCGGTGCCGGCGGCCGGCAGACGCCGTTGCTGTGTCGGTCAGGGAAGCCGCCGGGCAGCCCGGCCAGCCGGTCGACGCCGGCGGATCCCCGGGCACACCCGGGGCGGGGGAAAGTACATGCTGACGGTAATTGTTGTAATATTTGTGCTGGCCTACGCGGCCATTGCACTGGAGCATCCGCTCAAGGTCAACAAATCGGCGTCGGCACTGATCGGCGCCGGGCTGTTGTGGACAGTGTATGCGCTCGGCACCGGCGACCACGAGCTGGTCGGGCACGGCCTGAACGAATCGCTGGCCGCGACCGCGCAGATCGTCTTTTTCCTCATGGGCGCGATGACCATCGTCGAGGTGGTCGATGCGCACAACGGGTTCGCGGTGATCACCTCGCGCATTAAAACGACGAAACTGAGCACGCTGATGTGGCTGGTCGGGTTCGTCACCTTTTTTCTCAGCGCAGTGCTGGATAATCTGACGACGACCATCGTCATGATCTCGCTGATGAAGAAGCTGCTGGACCGGCATGAGGACCGCCTGCTGTTTGCGGGGATGATCGTCATCGCGGCGAATGCCGGCGGCGCATGGACGCCCATCGGTGACGTGACCACCACCATGCTCTGGATCGGCGGGCAGGTCACATCGCTGGCGATCATGCGGGGGGTCTTTATCCCGTCGGTCATCAATCTGCTCATCCCGCTGCTGGTCTGCAGTTTTGTGCTGCGCGGCAAGGCGGTGCTGCCGCCGACCGGGGTGGAACGCCGGCAGGGCATCGCCACCACCGCGTTCGAGAGAAACCTGATGTTTTGCATGGGAATCGGCACGCTGGTGGCGGTCCCCATATTCAAGTCCATTACCCATCTCCCGCCGTTCATGGGCATCCTGTTCGGGCTGGGCATCCTCTGGCTGGTCGGCGAACTGGTGCATCGCCACAAAGAAGATGAGGAGAAGGAGCACCTGACCCTGGTGCGGGCGTTGACCCGCATCGACATGGGGTCCATCGTCTTTTTCATCGGCATCCTGCTGGCGGTGGCGACGCTGGAGCACACGCACATCCTTGCCACACTCGCCGGTTGGCTGGACCGGACTATTGGCCGGCTGGACATTATCGTCATCGCCATCGGCCTGGTCAGCGCCATCGTCGACAATGTGCCGCTGGTCGCGGCGTCGATGGGGATGTACGACCTGGCCACCTACCCGCCGGACAGTTTCCTCTGGGAGTTCATGGCCTATTGCGCGGGGACGGGCGGTTCCATCCTCATTATCGGCTCAGCCGCCGGGGTGGCGGCGATGGGACTGGAGAAGATCGATTTCTTCTGGTATGTGCGCAAGATCAGCGGTTACGCCCTGCTCGGCTATGTTGCCGGCGCGATTGCGTATATCGTCCAGTACAATCTGCTGCACGGGTAACCTGCGTTACAGTTCGACCGGCATCCCCAGTTCGACCACGCGCTCGGGCGCAATGCGGAAGTAGGCGACGGCGCTGCGCGCATTGCGCACGATGAGCCCGAACAGGCGGGCGCGCCAGCGCGGCATGGCGGTGCCGCGCGCGAGGACGGTTTCCCGGCCGAAGTAATAGCTGATGTCAGCCAGTTCGACCGGCACGCCCGCGCTCTTGGCCTGGCGCAGCGCGCGCGGCACATTCGGGGTCTCCATGTAGCCGAAGCGCGCGGTGACGGCGTGAAAGCCGCTGCCAAGATGCACTGCGCTGATCCGCTGCTGCGGCGGCACATAGGGCAGGTTCTCGTTCCGGACGTGCAGCAGGATCACCGTCCGGTGCAGCATCTTGTTGTGCTTGAAATGGTGCAGCAGCGTCGGCGGAATGCCGTCGCCGAACGAGGCCATGAACACCGCCGTCCCGGCCACGCGCGGCGTTTTGTGCTCCTTCAGATCATCAATAAAGACCTGCCGCGGCAGGATGCGGGCGGCCATGCCGCGGGCGAGGCAGGCGCGGCCGTCGCGCCAGGTGGTCATGATCAGGTACAGGGCGACGGCCAGCACCAGCGGCACCCAGCCGCCGTCGAGAAACTTGCTGCCGTTGGCGAAGAGGAACGGCAGGTCGATCGCGAGAAAGCATGCTGCCAGCAGGCCGGATACGGCGCGTGAGCGGTGCCAGACGCGGCGCACAACCAGCGCGTAGATGACGGTGGTGATCACCATGGTGCCGCTGACCGCGATGCCGTAGGCGGCGGCGAGCCGGCTGGAACTGCCGAAGGCGAGCACGAGCGCGATGGCGCCCACCGCCACGGCCCAGTTGACGGCGGGGAGGTAGATCTGCCCCTCGACGTCCTCCGACGTGTGGCGGATATCGACGCGCGGGAAGAGTCCGAGCTGCACCGCCTGGCGCGTCAGCGAAAAGGCGCCGGTGATCAGCGCCTGCGAGGCGATGATGGTGGCGGCGGTGGCGAGCAGTGTCAGCAGCGCGGTCCACGGCCCGGCGGGGACCAGCGCATAGAACGGGTTGGCCGCCGCCGCCGGCTTCGCGAGCAGCAGCGCGCCCTGCCCGAAATAGTTGAGCAGCAGCGCGGGGAGCACGAGCCAGAACCACGCCCGCCGCACCGGCCGCACCCCGAAGTGGCCGATATCAGCATAGAGCGCTTCCCCGCCGGTGACCGCGAGGAACACCGCGCCCAGCACGGTGAACCCGTGCCAGCCGTGGGTTGCGAGAAAGCGCAGGCCATGCAGGGGATTGAGCGCCGCCAGCACCGCCGGTTGCCGCAGCAGGTGCCACACTCCGAGTCCGCCCAGCACGAAAAACCAGACCAGCATCACCGGGCCGAACAGCCGGGCCACTCCCGCGGTGCCGCGTTTCTGGAACAGGAACAGGGCCAGCAGCATGGCCACGGTCAGCGGCACGACCAGCGGCTGCAGCGACGGCATCATCACCTGCAGACCCTCAACGGCGCTCAACACGGACACGGCCGGGGTGATGATCCCGTCGCCATAGAGCAGGGCGGCGCCAAAAATAAGCAGACCGGACACCCCGGCGCCCACCTTGCCGGCAGGCGCATTTTCACGGAGCAGGCCGAGCAGGGCGAGGATCCCCCCCTCGCCGTGATGGTCGGCGCGCAGGATGAACGACACGTATTTTACGGCGACGATGAGGAGCAGCGCCCAGATGATGAGCGAGAGCACCCCGAAAATATTGGCCGGAGTAACGGCGGCGCCGTGCGCGCCGGAGACGCATTCCTTGAGGGCGTAGAGCGGGCTGGTGCCGATGTCGCCGAAGACCACGCCCAGCGCCACCAGGGCAAGGCCGGCAGTTGGCCGGGGGTGAGGCGGCGACACCTCCGGCCCGGCAGGGTGCGCCGGCTGGCGCGACGGTACGGCAATTGCGGATTCCATATCCGCTCCTTCGGCACACACACCTGCCCGGCAAACGGCATGCGGTGGGCCTGATAACGCGGGAAATAATCTTCCCGGCGAACGCCTGCGAGGTTAGCTGTCGGGTTGGGAGGTCCGAGTCCCCCCTGCCGCGGATGCGGCATTCACCCCTACTGCGCTGGGTCCCCCGTTCCTGCCTTGCGGCCGGATTCGGCGATTGGCATGATAGTATACCCTCGGCCATAGATTGTCAAGTTGCCATGGGCCCGTGCGGGGGCCGCAGGGCTGATGATCCCGGCGGCTGCGGCATGCGATTTTATTGACGGCAGGATATGGTGGTGGTAGTATGGCCGGCAGCGACGACTGGCGGGCGAAGTGGAGGAGGCAATCCATGAACATTGGCATTCCCCGGGAGGTTCATCCGGGTGAAAAGCGGGTGGCAACGACACCGGAAGCGGTGGCGCGCCTGATCAAGCTGGGTTTTGCGGTTGCAGTCGAAACCGGTGCGGGCGCCGCCGCGGATATTGCCGACGAGGCCTATCGCGCGGCGGGTGCTGAAATCATGCCGGATGCCCGCGCACTCTGGCAGGCGGCGGATATCGTGCTCAAGGTGCGCGCCCCGGAGCCGCACCCGACGCTGAGAATCGAGGAAAGCGCACTGCTGCGCCAGGGGCAGCTGCTGATCAGTTTCATTTGGCCTGCGCAAAACCGGGAACTGCTCGACCGGCTGGCGAAACGGCAGGGGACGGTGCTGGCCATGGACTGCGTGCCGCGCATCTCGCGGGCGCAGAAGCTGGATGCGCTGAGCTCCATGGCCAATATTGCCGGCTATCGGGCGGTGATTGAGGCGGCCCATCACTTCGGCCGCTTTTTTACCGGGCAGATCACCGCCGCCGGCAAGGTGCCGCCGGCCCAGGTGTTCGTGATCGGCGCCGGTGTCGCCGGACTCGCCGCCATTGGCGCGGCCGGCGGCCTGGGCGCCATTGTGCGCGCTTCCGATACCCGGCCCGAAGTGAAGGACCAGATTAAAAGTTTGGGCGCTGAATTCGTCGAGGTGGATTTTCAGGAGGAAGGGACGGGTGCCGGCGGCTATGCCAAGGTGATGAGCGCGGGGTACCAGCGGGCGCAGCGCGAGTTGTACGCCCGCCAGGCCAAGGACGTCGACATCATCATCACCACGGCGCTCATCCCCGGCAAGCCGGCGCCGAAGCTGATTACCGCCGAAATGGTGGCGTCGATGCGGCCGGGGAGCGTGATCGTTGACCTCGCGGCGGAACAGGGGGGCAATTGCGAACTGACCGTGCCCGGCGAAGTTGCCGTGCGGCACGGGGTCACCATCATCGGTTATACCGATTTGCCCAGCCGGCTGGCACGCCAGTCGAGCAACCTGTACGCCACCAACCTGGTGCGCCTGCTCGAAGAACTGTGCCCGGGCAAAAACGGGACGGTGACGGTCAATATGGACGACGAGGTGTTGCGCGGCACGACGGTGATCAGGGACGGGGCGATCACCTGGCCGCCGCCGGCGGCGCCGAAGGTGAGTGTTCCCCCGCCCGCAGCCGCTCTCCCGCCGCCTGCGGTGCAGGCGCCGGCGAAACGGTCGGGCGGCATGGCGATGGCGGCGGGGATGGCGGTGGCGGCAATCGCCCTGCTCGGGGTGGGGGCGGTGGCGCCGCCTGCGTTCATGGCGCACTTTACCGTGTTCGTCCTCGCCTGTTTTGTCGGCTACATGGTGGTGTGGAACGTCACCCCGACGCTGCATACCCCGCTGATGAGTGTGACCAATGCGATCAGCGGCATTATCGTGATCGGGGCGCTGCTGCAGATCTCGTCAGCCAGCCTGCCGATCGTGGTGATGGCCGGCATTGCCATTCTCATCGCCAGCATCAACATTTCCGGCGGCTTTCTCGTGACGCAGCGCATGCTGAAGATGTTCCAGAAACAGGGATAAGGGGATCGACATGATGTATGCCCAGGGAATAGTGACGGCGACGTATGTCGCGGCCGCGGTGCTGTTCATCCTGTCGCTCGGCGGATTGAGCAATCCGGAGACCGCGCGGCGGGGGAATGTCTTCGGGATCATCGGCATGCTGGCTGCCGTGCTGGCCACCGTGTTGAGCGATGCGGTGACCGCCTATCCGGTCATGCTGACCGCGGTGGTGATTGGCGGCATCGCCGGGGCGATCGTCGCGGCGCGGGTCCGGATGACCCAGATGCCGGAACTGGTGGCGATCCTGCACAGCTTCGTCGGCCTTGCGGCGGTGCTGGTCGGCTTTGCCAATTGCGTCGATCCCATGAACCAGCTGCTCGGTGCGGAGAAGGTCATCCACGATATCGAGACCTATCTCGGCATTCTGATCGGCGCGGTGACCTTCACCGGGTCGGTGGTCGCTTTCGGGAAGTTGAGCGGCAAAATCGGGGGGAAGCCGCTGCTGCTCCCCGCCCGCCACTGGCTCAATCTCATCGCGCTCATTGCGGTTATCGTCATCGGCGTGGCGTTCGTCCGGGCGCCGGCGGGCGCCGGGCTCGTGCCGCTGCTCATCATGACGCTCATTGCGCTGAAGTTCGACGTGCATATGGTCATGGCCATCGGCGGGGCGGACATGCCCATAGTCATTTCCATGCTCAACAGCTATTCCGGCTGGGCGGCGGCGGCGACGGGGTTCATGCTGAACAATGACCTGCTGATCGTTACCGGTGCGCTGGTCGGCTCCAGCGGCGCCATCCTGAGCTATATCATGTGCCGGGCGATGAATCGGAACTTCATCAGTGTCATCGCCGGCGGGTTCGGCAGCGAGGGGGGCAAAAAGCCGGCGGCCGCTTCGGGTTCCGGCGGCGAGGTGGTGGCGGTGACCGCCGCGGAGACCGCGGAACTGCTGCGCGCGGCGAAGGCCGTGGTCATTGTCCCCGGTTACGGTATGGCGGTGGCGCAGGCCCAGCATGCGGTGCATGACATCACCAAACTGTTGCGCGCGCAGGGAGTCAATGTCCGCTTTGCCATCCATCCCGTTGCCGGCCGCATGCCCGGACACATGAATGTGCTGCTGGCCGAGGCCAAGGTCCCCTACGATATTGTCATGGAAATGGACGAGATCAACGGGGATTTTCCCGCAACTGATGTGGCCATGGTGATCGGGGCGAACGACATTGTCAATCCGTCGGCGCAGGAAGACCCGAACAGCCCGATCGCCGGCATGCCGGTGCTCGAGGTGTGGAAGGCGAAGACCTCGATTATGATGAAGCGTTCGCTCGCCTCGGGCTATGCGGGCGTGGACAATCCGCTCT
>CAZFBR010000018.1:2424-24865 GCA_964517215.1 uncultured bacterium | reverse complement strand
GGCTCACCGCGTAGCCGAGTTCGCCACCCTCGTGGATCGAGCCCGGGGTCTCCGGCGCCACGTGGCTGGGGATGCCGCCGGGGAACGAGAACTGCTTGAACAGCCGCTTGATCCCCTGCTCGTTCTGCCCGATCTGCGGATAGACCTCGCTGTAGGTCCCCTCCGCGTACGCCGCCGAAACCAGCGACGGGCCGCCATGCCCCGGCCCGGCGATATAGATCATGTTGAGATCGTGTTTCGTGATCAGCCGGTTCAGGTGCACATAGAGGAAGTTCAGGCCGGGCGAGGTGCCCCAGTGGCCGAGCAGCCGCGGCTTGATATGCGCCAGCGTCAGCGGTTCCTTGAGCAGCGGATTGTCCATCAGGTAGATCTGTCCGACCGACAGGTAGTTCAGCGCCCGCCAGTACTGGTCCATCCGCTGCTGTTCGTCGTGAGTCAAGGTCTGCTGCATGGTTGTCCTCCCCGGTTGATGTCAACGTGCCGCGCCCGGCGCTGTGCCGGACTGCGGATTGCTCCGGCCTGATCGCCGGCCCTGCCGCTGCCGGCACCAGTGCCCGAAAAGTGATTGTATCACAGAACCCCGGTCACTGCAGGCGCTGCGCCAGCCACCATACCTCGCCGCAGCGCACCTGCGCCGGGGTGAAGGCATGCACATTAAGTTCCGGCCGCTGCGCCAGATAGGCCGGATACTCGCCCAGCACCGTCAGGCGATACCCCGCCGGCGGCGCCAGCGGCTGGTGCGGGAGCATGACCAGCACCTGCCAGTCCGCCGGCGGCCCGCCGACGATCAGCCGTTCCGGCAGACGCACCGCCAGCTGCGCGGCCCGCCGGCGGTCAAGCAGCATTGTGAACTGCAGGCGGTCGCCCAGCGCCGCCATGAGCGGATAGGTCATGAACGACGGCGTGACGGCAATGGTCTGCCCCGGCCGGGTCTGCATCGCCAGCACACGCGCGGCGTCAGCCGTGCCATTAGGCAATGGCTGCCGTAATTCGCCGATGAAGCCCGGCAGCAGCCAGCGCACCGGCCCGCCGCCGAGCAGCCCGAGCGGGTCCCACATGCCGGCCGTGGTCAGCAGCAGCAGCGCCATGAGCAGCACGCCCAGCCAGCGGCGGTACTGCGCCAGCTGCCAGCAGACCAACCCGAGCGCGCCCGCCAGCAGGGGCGCGGCCGGCAGCCAGTAGCGAAAATCCGTCGCAGTGAACAGCAGTCGTTCCAGCCCGCGCGGACAATGCCGCGCCAGCCAGTTGTCGGTCGGCAGCGGCAGCCCGTCGTCGGCCGGCTGCGGCGAAAGCAGGGTCATCACCAGCACAAATGCACCGGCAAACAGCAGCCACGCCCGCGCCCGCGCCAGCACCGGCGTGCGCGGCAGCCGGACGATGGCCGCGACCGCCACCACCGCCCCGAGCCACGGCAAAAAGCCGCTGCTGCTGACGTCGCGCAGCGCGCGCAGCACCGCCAGCGGATAGTGCCACCCGTTCTGGTACTGCGTCGGCGTCGCGGTGTTGGTCCAGAGCCGGAACATGAGCGTGTACGGCACCGTCGCCGCCAGCCACACCAGCACGACCGGTACGCCGCGCCGCAGCAGTTCCCGCCGCGGCTGGAGTGTCAGCGCCTGCCCGGCCAGCGCAGCCAGCCAGGCGAACGCAATCAGATAATGCGCATAGAACAGCAGCACCAGCGTCGCCGCCAGCAGCATCCCACCGCCGCGCCGCCCGGCGGCGAACACCCGCCAGGCCAGCAGCACGGCCATGCCCAGCAGCAGCGTCAATGCAGGATAGCGACCCTGGCGCAGGAACAGGATCATCGGCACGGAATACGCTGCGGCGATGAAAGCGTACTGCCGGACGCCCGGCGACTGCGGCAGTTCGCCCCGCAGCCAGCACCAGAAAAGCAGCAGCCCCGCCAAACCGCACAGGGCAAACGGCAGGCGCACCGCCCAGGCACTGCGACCACAAAGGCGCAACGATGCCGCCGCCAGATAATGCTGCAGCGGCGGCTCGAGCGGGCGCAGTTGATCGTCCACACCGGTTGCGTTCCGCGGCGCGGTCAGGTTGACCCCGTCCCAGCCGGAATAATCGCCGTGGAAGGCGAGATTGCCGGCGAAAAGGGCCACTACCGCCTCGTCTTCCCACAGCGGCTGGCTGCCCAGCCCGGACAGCACCAGCAGCGCGAGCAGCACCGCATGGACGATGCCCCCGGCAACAGCCGTGCGGGTCATCGCCAGCGCCACCAGAGCACGGCCAGCAGAAGCACGTCCGGTGGCAACAGCAGCCATCCCACCAGCGCCAGTTCCTGCGGCCAGTGCCACCATATAAACAACAGTGCCGCTGCCGAGCCGCCGAGCAGTGCCGCTGTTCCTGCCAGCAGCACCACCAGCCGCCGGCGGGACGTCAGGGTCATGTTACGGATTGATGCCGGACTCCTGCAGCCAGCCGAACAGCTTCGCCGTCGCCGCTTCCCCCTCGGCGAGCAGCTGTCCCTGCGTGTCGTAGATCTTGAAATGCGGGATGCTGTTCAGCCCGTACTGCTGCGCCAGCGGCGAGCTCCAGTCGATGCCGCGCACGCCGGGCCGGTTAATGTCAAGCTTGCGCACCACCAGGTCGGACCGTGAGGCGGCGAGCTTTTCCAGCGCCGGCGCGATGCGCATGCAGGGGGGGCAGTACTCCGAATAGAAATCGACGATGGTGATCTTGCCCGGTACCAGATGACCGGCCAGGGCAAACGGCTCGCCCGGCCGCTTCTGGTTGAGGACCAGCACCGGCGGCACTGCCACTGCCGCCGCTGTCGCCGCCGTTTCCGCCACCACTCCCGGCACGGCGACCGTTTCCGTCGCCAGCGGTGCCGTCACCGCCACCGCCGGGGCGGCCGGGTCGGGAGCGGCTGGCGTGGCGGTTTGGTTGGTGCACCCCATCGCAACGATCATCACTGCTGCTGCGGTCAGTATCATACGCATGTCGTTCTCCTTTGCCCGGCTCTGTACCGGTCATTATCACCCGCGCCCACGGCACTGGGTTGTGCGCTTCCCGGTCAGCGCAATGTCGTCCGCTCCTGCCCGCCGCGTCCCGCTCTCAGACAGGCGCAACGTTTTGCACGCCACATGCTGTCGCGGTGCCGATATGACCGGCCAGCCACGCCAGATACTCGCGAAAATTCTTGTAGTTCACCTTGCCGATCGATGCGGGCACGTCGGGCGTCAGCGACAGGGTGTTGCCGAACACCTGCCGGTCGCGGCCCGGGATCTGTTCGGCGATGGCCGCCAGGTCCAGCTGCGGCTCCGCCGCCAGCGCCACCATGGTCAGCCGGTAGCCCGCTTCGCAGTAGAGATAGTGCGTGCAGCTCCTGCCGGCGCCGCGCAGATAGACCAGCGCCGTCGCCGCGGACAGTTCGGCCTCGTTCTTCTTGCGGTCGGTGAACGGCGCGAGCGACGCCAGCACGCGAAAGCTGCGTCGCGGGCTTACGCCCGGTGCGGTATGAAAATTGACCTGCGCCTGGTTCTTATCCAGCCGCGTCGCCACCTCGAGCATTTTGGCATCGAGCGGCAGCGCGGGAATGCTCACCGTCACCGGGCGATCGGGATAGGCCGCCCGCAGCTGATCGATCAGGTAGCCGGCGTACGCGGTAAACGCGCGCCCGTTGACGTATTTGAACTGCGCCTGCGGCCAGGTCGGGCAGTATTTCGGCACGCAATCCGCCGCCACCCGGCTGCCGCCGTCGCGGCAGGTGCCGATCCGCCGCGCCAGCTCGTCAAGCGCCAGCGTCTGCGCCGCGTCGTTGCGGTTGATCATCACCAGCTGGTTGCCCGCGTAGGCGTAGAACAGGTAGTCGAACGGCAGCAGGCCAGACAGGTAGTCATGGATCTGCGCCAGCCCGACCTCGGGCTCGCCGTAATCGCCGTAGGTGTGCAGGGTCAGCAGGATGGTGACGTCGCCCACGCGGATCAGCTGCGCATGCCGCGCCGCGCGCATCAGCACCTGCCGCACTTCGGGTGTGGTCTGCTCCGCCCGCACCGGCCCGACGCGGTAGAGTTCCAGTCCGGTCAGCGCCTGCAGTTTGCCCGCCAGATAGACGAGGAATTCCTGGTAGTTCTTGTCCTTGACATCTTCAAACCGGTGCAGCGGGAAGGTCGGATTGCTCGACGGCTTCCCCGTCGCCGCCTCGGCATGACCGCCGTCGGCCTTGCTGCCGATGGTCGCGACCACCTGATTGAGGTCGATCCGGTAACTCGCGCCGTTGACCCGCCGCGTGGTCATCAGCTGCGACCCGTAGTTATAGAGGAAATAGTCGGGCTGGTAGCGCGCACTGAAGTACTGGATGGCGGAGGCGACATTGATCTGCGGCTCGCCTTTCGTCCCGTCGCAGAACGGCGCCAGCGCGGCAAAGAAACGCACGCTGTGCTCCGGCTTCTCCGCGTACTGCCGTTTCGCCGCCGCCTGCTTCTCCGCAGCGCTCCGGCCCAGTCCGCTGAGCGAGCCCAGGAGCTTGGCCCCCATGCCCAGCTGCTGCGCGTAATCGCCGCCGGGCGGCGGCAGGATGAAGTGGAGGCAGGAGAGCGTCGCATCAAGCCGCGGGCAGACCTTCGCCAGTCCCGCCTCGTATTCCGCCACCCGCTGCGACCAGCCCTGCGCGGCCATGATCCCGCGCAGGTCGGCTTCGCTCTGCACGGTCATGAGCCCGCGGACCATGGCGATCTTGTCCACCTTCGACCCGATCAGTTTCGACAGTTCAATGGCCAGTGCGTCGCTGCGGAGGTGCAGGTCCTGCACGTGCGCCAGTTCGCGCAGCAGCGCCAGGCCCGGATTGTCACCCGGCTGCCCCTTGAGGAACGTGTCGTAGATCAGGTCGGCCCCGCATCGCTGGACCTCCTTCGGCTGCTCCTCGCCGCGCCGGAGCGACGACAGCTGGATCGCCTCGATCAGGCCCTCCTCCTTCAGCCGCTGCAGCGTGTCGAGGATCTGCGGCGTCCACGGATGATGATCGTCGATCCGGGCAATCCGCACGTCGTGCGCCGCCAGGAAGCGGATATCGCGTTCGAGCAGCCGGCAGGCCATGCCCACCGCCAGTTCCGGATCGAGCGCCCCGCCTTCCGCCTCGTCATCCGCATCATCCGTCACCGCCGCGCTGGATACCGACTTGAGCTCATATTTGCCCGTCTGGTCCGCGCCGCCGGTTGCCGCGTCGATGGTGGCCTGATCCCGATAGGGGAGCATGACCATGTCGTCATGACTGGCGTAGACCTCGTATCGCGCGTCAGGCGCCGGCAGGCGCAGTTCGACCGTCACGTCGCCGTCGTCGCCCGTGACCGCGTCCACACTCCTGCCCCCCGGTCCGCCCGGCACCGCCAGTTCGCCCGCCCCGCTCTGCAGGCGGAACCGCACCGGCACCCCCGCCACCGGACGTCCGCCCGCCTCCTCGACCAGCATGGCGCGCAGCGTCCGCGTCGTACCCGGTTCCGCCTCACCGGCAAGCTCCTGCGGGATGCGCTCGAGAAAACGCAGCGCGGTCGCGGTCTGCGCCGCCGCCGCCGTGAACCGTTCGCGCTGCCCGGGCAGCGCCGCCGCCAGATCGGTGAACAGCGTCCGCACTGCCGCCAGACCGGCCCGGACCAGTTCCGCCGCCGCCTGAGCCAGCCGCTGCAACCCGTCGCGGTCGGCAGGCGACAGGTCACTGCCGATGTCGGCCAGCAGCCGGACAATCCCCGCCTGCACCGCCGCCGCCTCCGTCCACGTCACTGCCAGCTGGCCGCCGTGCTGGTTGCGGTAAAGAATGCCGAAATCGGCGCGATAGGCCTCGTCCAGCGCCAGTTTGAGCCGCGTATTCGCCTGCGGCGAAGCGTCGAGCAGGTTCTTCTTAAGCGGGTTGCGCACCAGCGCGTCAAGCGCGCGGCAGGCCTGCGCAAACTGGGCGCCGCGAAACAGGTCGTCAACCCGCGTCCGCACCGCTGCATCGCCGTGCGCCAGTGCCGCCAGCGCTTCGCCCGTAAAGAACAGGCCGAATCCCATCATGCCGATTTCGCAGGACGTCCGCTTCTCCAGGACAGTGCCCGCCTTGGCATGCAGGTCGCCGACGAGCGTTTTCCATTCCGGCGTCAGCTGCTGCCGCACCGCGAAGGCCGCCGGGAGCAGCGCGGCGGCGGCCTCGGCCAGCGTCCGCCGCACCATAATCTCACCGGGATTGCTGATGCGCTGCAGGCGCAACCGCGGCGCCAGGGCGTCGATGGGGAAATCGGGCAGGTAGACATCCGCCCCGCGATGGCAGGCGAGATGCGCCAGCCCCTGCTGATAATTGACGAAATCGAACTCGTAATCTGCACCGTATACCGCCGGCGCGCCGGTGGCCGCCGGCACGGTCGCGGCCGCCCAGGCACCGTAAAAGACGTTCGAGGCAATGGTGTCGAGATCGCCCCCGCCGTTTTTGCCGATCCCGTCGCGTTCCCCTTTACCGTGGATGATAAAGATCTTTTTGCGCATGACAACCTCCCCCGGTTGGTATGTGGCGCCGGCCACCGCTACACTATGCCATGGGCGGGAAGGGAACGCAAGACCGGGGAATCAGGTGTGCTATTCGCTGGCGGCGGTACTGCTCAGCTTGAAGCTGTTGGCGGACGCATTGCGATACACGCCCAGCGGACGCTGCGGGTAATCGGCAAGATTGAACAGCAGCCAGACCTCGCGGTCGCCGTTGCTGCGGTCGGCCAGCACCACCTGCGCTTCCCAGCAGTGGAAGCGGCGCAGCAGGGCAATGCTGGTCTCCTTGAAATGGCTGGCCTGGAGGTTCCAGGTCGACAGCGTCGTGAGCCGCCAGAAATAGTCCGGATCGTCATCGCCGCCCCACTGCCAGGTCAGCCCCGCCTGCAGGTCGGTGACGTTATCGGCACCGGGCACATCCAGGTGGTAGGCGTTCCCCTGCAGGGTCAGCCGGTCGTTGACCTCCCAGCTGTTCTCGCTGGCAAACCGGTTCAGCCGGCTGGTCTGCCAGTCGTAAAACGTTTCCAGTGACAAATCCACCCCCGCGAGCGGGCGCCACATGCCGCCGACCCGCAGCGGCTGCCAGCGCTGGCGATAGTGATAGGCCTCCGTCTCGCCGCGGCAGTCGAACCCGTCGGTGATATGCCAGCGCAAATTGCGGTTCACCAGTCCGTGCAGGCCGACCGTCGCCAGCGAGCGTTCCTGCCCGCCGAACGGCATGCTGTCCTCGTTGTTGAGCCGCAGCCGGTAATCGTACCCCAGCCGCAGGGTCATGTTCCCGGGGAGCAGGTGATTGTAGGCCGCACCCGCCAGTACCCGCGCCGTGGCGCGGTCCTTATGGTCGTCAGTATCGCGGCGGTTCTCCCACAATTCGTTGAAACCGGTGTGCAGGGTCAGCGTCGATCGCGCGGTGACGGGCAGGTTGTACAGCAGCCGCGCCTCACCCTCACCCTCATAACGCTCATAATCGCGGTCCGCCGACCGTAGGCGCGCCAGCGAGCCGTCGAACTGGTAATACCACCCGCGCCAGCCGGCGGTATGCGTGTTCCAGTGGAAGCGCAGGCGCGGCAGCTCCTCCGTGGTCAGCTTGAAGCGCGCATCGCTGTCGTTCCAGTTGTAGTCCTTCTCGCCCGACACACGCGCGGTGTAATAGTCGCGGGTCCGGGTCAGCGAAAAATATGAATCGAGTGTGCGTTCAACGCGATTGGTCAGTCCCTCGTTATAGTCGTTGTTGAAATCGTTCTGCTTGATATAGTTGAGCCGCCCGACAAAGTCATGCTCGCCGGCGAACGCCTGCCGGCCGTCGTAGTACAGTTTCCAGTTGTCATTGCGCGGCAGGGCGGGGTTATAATATGAGCCGTCGCTGTCCTGGAATATGCTCTTCTCCGCGATATGGTAGAAGTACAGGTAATGGTTGCCGCGTTTCGGGGTCCAGGTCAGGTCGAGCCCGGTCCCGATCCCCCGGCGCTGATACCAGTCGGCATACACCGTCCCGTCCACGTTGGGCCAGTAGCCGTAATAGTCATACCCGACCTTGAGGAACGTCCCCTCGCGCTTGTTGTAGCCGGGGCGCACGTGCCAGCGCGCGTACGGGTCGTCCAGCACGCGGGTATAGAACGGAAAGTAGAAGATCGGGACCGGACCCGCCCAGAAGACCAGATTGTAGATGTTCAGCCGGGTGCTGGGATAGAGTGTCGCCGATGAGGCGGAGATCCGGAAGTGCGGGTGTTCCTCGCGGGTGCAGGTGGTCATGCTCACCCGCGCGGCATGGTATTCCAGGTTCTCATCACGGGTCACGCTGCGTGCCTTGAACCGCCAGGGGAGCATGGTCATGCGCGCCATCTCGACCGAACCCTGCCCGCGGCGCGTATCGTATACCAGCCGGTCGCCATAGGTCAGCATGGCCGTGTCGGCCATGATCACATTGCCGTCCGCGGTCACCATCCCCGCCACCAGGTCGTAATAGACCCGGTCGGCATCAAGCTGGAAGTACTGGTAGGTCAGATGCGGGCGACCCGTCGCTTCAAGGCCCTGGTCGCGCAGATACACCAGCCGGTCGGCATGGTCGATCGTCAGCCGCCCGCCGTCGACAGCGATATCCTCCGCGGCCGCCGTGCCGGCACACACCCCGAGACAACCAAGGACCGCCAGCAGCCGCCGGCACACGCGGTACAGACCCATAACGGTTTTATCGGCCGCCGCGCCTATCATTATGAGTGTTTTTCCCCCGCGGGAATTGCCGGTACAAAATCAGCCGGCCCGGGACATGCGCCGCTGCCGGAATAGTGGCATGGCCTGGCCGCGCCCCTGCCGGCCGCGCGCAGACAGCGGCCGGCAGGGGGTGCGCTACAGGACCGTGACCGTTGCCGCCGCCACCGCCTCGTGACCGACCGCATCGCGCGCCCGCACCGTAATGACATGTTCGCCGCGCGCCAGACCCGGAACCGCAAATTCCACCTGCTCGCCGGGACTGTCGAAGAACCCGTCCGTCGCCGCCAGCTGCCGCCACGGCCCGTTGTCCACGCTGTAGCTGGCGCCGGCAACGCAGCCGGCATCCTGCAGGCGCGCCACCACCCGCGCCGCACCGTCAGCCACCGCCGCCGTCACCTGCACCGCCGGCAGCGAATTGTCCACCGTGTACGGCCCGACAATCTTTTCCGCGGTAAACCCGGCGTCGGCATTGCTTTCCCGGTCGCTCGCCACCACCTTGATGTAGTACAGGCCGTCGGCCAGGTCAGCGGTGTTCCATACCCACCGGGCCGCAGTCAGGTCCGCTTTCTCGCGGTTCAGCCACCGCCATGCGCTCTCCCGCTCGCCCTGCACGTACACATTGTAGCGCAGCGCATCGCCGTCGGGATCGGCCGCCTGCCACATCACGCCGCGCTCGATCTCCGGCACTTCCGCCGCAGCCGCCGCCCGGCGCGAGGCGCCGGCCTCTTCCTCATCGCCCTCCGCCTCGCCGTCAACCTTGACCTCAAGCACCATCGGCCGCTGATTGGCCACGACATAGGAGGCGGTGATCTCGCGCACCAGCGGTGCACCGCCGGTCGCGGTCAGCCGCACCTGCAGCTCAAGGTAACGCCCGCCCGGCGAGGTAATGGCGGCGCCCGAGGCCTGCCAGTCGCTCCAGTCGCTCCAGCGCGTATCCGCCGTTTCCGTCATTCCCGCGCGGGTGCGGAACTGCACCCCGGCCGGCCGGTCGGCCAGCAGGCGCACCGTCCCCCAGCGCGCCGGGAACTTCGCATCGAACACCGGCGGCGTGAATACCCCCGAGTCCGCCGGGCCCGCGCTCACCCGGAACAGTTTGCCGCCGTTGCCGGTTGCCAGCCACCAGTCGCCGCCGGTGGCGGGTGCCAGCGCCGTCACCTGGGTGACCGGAAAGTCCAGCAGGCAGGTCTCCACCTCGTCGGGTGTCACCCGGAAAAGCTTGCCCTCTTTCCCCGTCGCCACCCACAGCGTGCCGTCGGGCAGCACGGCAAAATCGTGGATGATCTCCTTGTCGCTGACGTAGAGCAGCATGGTCGTGCCGTTCGGCTGCACCCGGTACACCGCCGCGCAGTTTGCCAGCAGCGCGCTCAGCATGTCGCCGGACGCACCGCGTTCGCCGCCCGCTTCGCGGCTGCGCGTGCGGGCGCGGGCCCGCGCCCGCGCCGCGGCCAGGGCTTCGGCGTCTTCGTCGTCTTCACCGTTCTGCGGTTGCGCCGCCAGCCGCGCCCGCACCGCCGCCGTAATCTCCGTTCCCGCATCCGGTTCGTCTTCTTCGCCAGCACTGCCGCTGTTCAGCATCGAGCTGTCGGCCGCCACCCGCCGGCGCATCTGCGCCGCCAGCGCCCGGGCCGCCGCCGCCGCCGCGCTCCCTGATGCGCCGTTCTTCGGATTGATCCCGGCATACAGCTGGCCGTCCGGCCCGCAGACCAGCGCGATAATCTCCTGTTGCGGCAGATCCGCCAGTACGGTCACCGCGCCGTCCGGCGCGATCCGGTAGATCAGGCCGTCCTTGGCCGTGCCGGCATAGATGCTGCCGTCGGGACCGGCAGCCAGGCAGAGAATATGCCCCGGCCCCGCCGCCAGGACCCGCTGCGCCCGGCCCGCCGCATCGATGCGGTAGACACTGCCGTTCAGGCCGCAGGCGGCATACAGCGCCCCGCTGCGGTCAAAACACAGGTCCCAGATGTATTTTTCCGGCAGCGTGGCAACCTGCGCCGCGCCCGCCGGCGTCCAGCGGGTGATGGCACCGCCCGGAAAACTGCCGGCGAACACCGCCCCGTTCGCATCGACCGCCAGTGCATAGAAGCCCGTGTCTGCGCTCAGCAGCGTGGTCACCACTTTTCCCTGCACGCGCAGCAGCCGGCCGGTTTCGCCGGCCGTCAAATACAGTTCGCCGTCACGGCCGGGCACCGCGCGCCAGATATACTCCGCCTCCAGCCCCGCCACCGGGGTCGCCGCCGGCGACAGTTCCAGCCGCCCCAGCGTGCTCACTGCCGTGCCGTCGTGCTCACCGGCGATAAAATCGTCATAGCTGGTCAGCGACCACAGGTTGGTGGATACCGCCGCGGCGGGTGCGGCAGCCAGCAGTACCGCCAAAATCAGTGTGCGGATCATTGGCCCGCCTCCCCGTCGAAGCGCTCATGGCGCCAGATTGCCGCCAGCGGCTTCTTCGGCGTTGCCGCCGCCGCTGCGGGTTCCGCCTGCCCGATCACCACGATCGCCACCAGTTCCTGCCCCGCCGGCGCGCCCGCCCACTGCAGCACTGCGGACGCGTAGTCCTTGCCGTGCCCCGCAATCCAGCAGCCGCCGCAGCCGAGCGCATGCGCGGCATTGAGCATATTCGTCGCCGCCGCGCAGCCGTCCTCGAGAAAGTACTTGCCGGCGCTGCAGGTCACCAGCACCGCCAGCCCGGCCTGCGTCAGGAAGGGCGCGTTCTTCGGGCAGAGCGCCTGCAGCTCCGCCAGCCGCGTGCGGTCGGTAATGGTCACGAAGGTCCAGATTTGCTGGTTGTTGGCCGTCGGCGCATGCTGCCCCGCGGTGATGATGGCGCGCACCGCCTCCGCCGGCACTGCCGCGCCGGTCATGCGGCGCACACTGTGGCGTGTGGTTAAACAGGTTATCGCATCCATGGCCATCCTCCCCCGATGAATGCGGCAACTATATCAGTTTCATCCGGAAACGGCAACCAATCCGGCCGCCGCTGCAAAGAGTCAGGCGCGCATGGTGGCGGCGATGGGCGAGGGAATGTCGATTTCCGTGCGGAACCAGTGTTCCATCTCCCGGCCGTGCAGGGCGGCGACGAATGCGCGCACGATAACCGGATCGAACTGCGAACCGGCGCAGCGTTCGAGTTCAGCCACTGCGTCGGAAAACTTCATTGCCGGGCGGTAGGAGCGCGTGCTGACCATGGCGTCAAACGCATCGGCAACGGAAATGATGCGCGACTCGTAGGGGATCGCCTCGCCGGCAAGCCCGTCGGCATAGCCGTTGCCGTCGTACCGCTCGTGGTGATGGCGGATGATCAGCATCTCGCGGTTGAGCTTCTTGATCGGGCTGATGATGCGCGCGCCCATCGCCGCATGGTCCTTGATCGTCTCGTATTCCTCGGGCGTCAGCCGCCCCTTCTTGCCGAGGATCAGCGCCGGGATGCCGACCTTGCCGATATCGTGCAGCTGGGCCGCGCGTTCCAGCATCTGCTGCTGCTCGAGCGGCAGGTTCAGCTGCCGGCCGATGAATCCCGACACCCGCGTGACCCGCTCCGAATGGCCGCGCGTGTACGGGTCTTTCGCCTCGATCGTCGCGGTCAGCGAGGCGATGCTGTTGGAGAAAAGGTCGGTGAGCTCGTCGAGCACCCGCGCATTCTCGATGGCCGAAGCGGCGAACTGCGTCAGCGCCTTGGTCAGGTCGGTCTCCTCGATCTCGAAGATGCTGGTCTTGTCGATATTGAGCACGCCGATGACCCGGTTCTTGATCTTCAGCGGGAAGGCGCCGATGGCGACGTATTTTTCGTCGTCGCGGGTCAGGTGGCGGTTGATGAACCGCGCGTCGGCCAGCACGTCGTTGACGATGATCGGTTCGCCGGTGGAAAGGGCCAGGCCCGCCACCCCCTCGCCCGGCTTGAGCTGCAGGTCCTTGAGGTCGTCAATGGCCATGCCCCGCGCGCAGCGGATGTCCAGCGTGCCGCTGCGGTCGTCGTAGAGCATGATCGAGCCCTTGTCCGTGCCCAGCGCGCCGAGGATCTTGTCCATGATCAGGTCGAGCAGCGATGTGCCGCTGACCTGGGTGGACATGGCATAGGTGATGTCGTAAATGGTGGACAGGTCGCGGATCCGCGACTGCAGCTTGCTGTTGAGTTCCTGCATTTCACGCGTATAGCGTTTGACGATCTCGCCCGACAGTTTGGCCTCGCGCAGCTGCCGCTCCATCTGCTGGTACTGCCGCGCGTGCTTGATCGCCGTCGCCACCTGCCCGGCGATGGTGCGCACCAGATGCAGGTGCCGCCCCTGGAAATAGTCCGCCTGCGGGCTGCACAGCAGCAGCGCCCCGGCAACGTAATCGTCGTAGACCAGGGGAAACACCATCAGGTCGCGGATGGACGCCAGCCCTTCCCGCAGGGAGGCGCCGTCCAGGCCCTCCGCCCCGGGCAGCCGCAGGTATTCCTCTTTCTGCTGCAGCAGCCGCCGCAGGTGCGGCTGCAGCTCCTCCAGCAGCAGGGTGAACAGCTGCTTGCGCCGGGCGATGCCGTGGCTTTCGCGGTAGTTGAAATTGCCGAATTCGTTGATCAGGATGGCCGCGCAGTCGAGTTTGAAAATGCCCGCGATTTCCTGCACCACGGTATGCGCCACATCCATGAATCGCAGCGTGTTGTTCATCGCCGTGTTGAGCCGGTACAGGGCCGAGAGTTCCCACCCCTGGTATTCCGCCTCCTCATCGGCGAAACACTGCTGCAGCGAAGCCGCCGCATAGGCGCTCAGCAGTTCCAGCCGCTGGCGCTGGGCCGGCGGCAGGACGTCGAGCGCGCCGACGGCAATGAAGATCGCCGCCAGCACCCGCCCGCCCGCAATCAGCGGCAGCACCAGGGTCGCCCCGTGGGCGGGCAGGAACGGAACCAAGCCGCCGAGGATCTCGTCGAGCAGCGCCGCCAGCTCGAGCTGCAGCATTTTCTCGTTGCGCAGCAAGTCCACCGGCAGTTCGGTCAGGAACCGGCTGATGCCCTCCTGCTGCGCCCGCTTGAGGTTCTGGGTGTGTTCCAGGGTGAACCGGGTGGCGCGGAAATCAAACCGCACCGCCGCCGCCGCCGTCACCGGCACCAGGGCATGCACCTGCTCAATCAGCGCCGCGCACACCGACTGCGCATCGGCCTCGCTGTTTTGGACACGGCTGGCGGTAACCGCCGCATCAATCTGCTGATGGTCAAGTAAGTGCATCGTTGCCTCCGCCACCGGCCCGTCGTCTGCGGGCCCCAGCGAATTCCCGAGCTAAGCTATCACTAAGCTAACACATGAACGTACCACACTCCCGAAGAATAGTCAAGCGCCCGGCCGGTAACCGGATTGCCAACTGCCTGCGGGGTCTGGCCGGGATTGCCCGACCTGATCCCGCGTCGGCCGGTACGCGCCGTGCCGCTGCCTTGCCCTCCGGGAAAACCGGCCTGCGCCGCCCGCGCTTCAGGGCATGCACCCGGGCCGGCCGGCAGATCATGGCACGACCTGGGTCACGCGTTGCCACCACGCCAGGGTGATCTGCCGCTGGAACTCCGCGCCCGCCTGCGCCAGTTCCGCCGCGGCCAGATTGGTCTGTGCATCGAGCAGGTCGTTGATCGTCCCCGCACCGGCGGCGTACCGTTCTCGCGCCAACCGCAGCGATTCCCGCGCATCGGCGGCAAGCACCGCGCTCGCCGCCGCCGCCTCGTCCGCCGTCCCACACTGCGCCTGAGCACTGCAGATTTCCTGCCGCACGGTGAGCGCCAGCCGGTCGCGTTCCGCTTCCGCCTGCGCCAGCACCGCGGCCGCCTGGTCACACTGCCGGTCGCGCAGCCAGCCGTCAAAGACCGGCAGGGCAAAGCTGATCCCGACCGACCAGTCCTCGTCTTCCGGCGCACATTCATCATCCCGCCAGCCGCCGCTCGCGTCCGCGCGCAACTTCGGCCGCCAGGCCGCCTGCGCTGCCGCCAGCGCCGCGCGGCCCGCTGCCACCTTCTCCTCCGCCGCGCGCAGTTCGGGGCGCGCCGCCGCCTGTGTCAGCGCAAGGTCCCGCGCTGCCGCCACCGGGGTCACCGCCGCCGTCGCGGGCGCCGCCACCCGCAGCGGCATTTCCGCCGGCCGGCCGAGCGCGGCATTCAGGTCGGCGCGGGCCACTGCCACTTCACCCGCGCGCTGGACATACGCCAGGCGCGCGTTCGCCACCTCCACCTTCGCCCGCATCACATCCGCGCGCGGCACCGCACCCGCCGCCTTGCGCTGCTCCGCCAGCAGCAGGTGCGCATTGGCGCGCCCCAGCCGCTGCCAGGCCGCATCGCGCGCGGCCTGCACCGCCAGCAGCGTATAGTACCCCGTGCGCACCCCGGCCAGCAGTTGCGCGTCGGTCACGGCTGTCCCCGCGGCGGCCGCGCGCACCCGCGCATCCGCCGCCGCCTGCTCGTTCGCCCGCTGCCCGAAATCGCAGAGCAGCCAGCCCGCTTTGAGTGCGGCGCTGAAATCATCAAACGGCCCGATCGTGCCGCCGGTCATGCTCCGGGAGATGGCTGCCGGCATGAACGCATGGCTTTCCCAGCGGCGATAGGCGCCGCCCAGCGACACGTCGGGATAATCGGCCGCATGCGCCATCCCCGCCTGCGCTCGCGCCGCTGCCACCGTCGCCTGTGCCGCCGCCCGCGCCGGATGCTGCTGCAGCACCAGCGCCTCGCACTCGCCCAGCGTCAGCAGCGGACCGCTGTCGCCCGGATCCGCCACCGGCGTGTCCGCAATGAATTCCGGCAGGGCCGGCAGCGCCGGCGCCGCGGCTGCCCGCGGGACAGCAGCAGCCGTGTCCGCTGCGCGGGCAGCCGGTCGCGTTGCCGCTGCCGCCGTGCGCGCCGTCGCACCGCGCGTGGCACGCGCGGGTGTTGTTGCCGCCGCCGCCGTCGCGAATGCCACCAGCAGCACCATACCCGGCAGCAGCCCTGCATACCACCCGCCCCTGCGCCTGGTCGTTTGTGTTTTCATCGTTCCCTCCTGTCCCGCCATCCTCGTCCCCCGCATGCCCTGCCCGCCGCTACCCGGTGGTCTTGTGCAGCCGGGCAATCGCCAGCCCGAGAAAAACCAAGCCCAACGCCGCCAGCCCGGCAAACTGCGGCCAGAGTATGGCAAAGCCCGAGCCCTTGAGAAAAATACTGCGCACGATAATCAGGAAATAGCGCAACGGATTGGCATAGGTCAGCCACTGCACGACCTCCGGCATGTTGAAGATGGGGAAAACGAATCCCGAGAGCAGCATGCCCGGAAAGATAAAAAAGAACGCGGTCATCATTGCCTGCTGCTGCGTCTCGCTCACCGTCGAAATCAGCAGGCCGATACCGAGCATGGCTGTCAGATAGAGCAGCGTCCCCGCGAAGAGCAGCGCCACACTGCCGCGCAGCGGCACCCGGAACCACCCCACCGCCACAATGATGACCAGCGTCACCGTGGCCAGCGACACCAGCGCAAAAGGGAGCGTCTTGCCGATGATAAATTCCGTCCGTCCGATCGGGGTGACCATCACCTGCTCGATCGTCCCGAGCTCGCGCTCGCGCACCACCGCCATTGACGACAGCAGCAGGGCAATAACCATCACCAGCATTGCCACAACGCCCGGCAGGTAGAAATTGCGGCTGTCGAGGTTGGCATTGAACCAGGCGCGGGCCGCCATGATCACCGGGTCGGGCGGCGCCCCGCTGCGCGCCCGCCACCAGCCCGCGGCGATCGCCGTGGCATATTGCAGCGCCTTGCCCGAGAACGAGGCATCACTGCCGTCAGCGATCAGCTGCAGGGTCGCCGCCCGCCCCGCCCGCCAGTCGCCGGCAAACCCTGCGGGAATGACCAGCGCCAGCCGCACTTCGCCCGCATCGATCAGCGCCTGCGCCTCGTCAGCCGCGTCGACGTAACGCATGGCGGTGAAGTAGGGCGATCCCGCAAAACTGGCGAGAAAATCGCGGGACAGCTCCGACCGGTCATGGTCGACCACCGCCAGTTCCACATTCTTCACGTCCATGGTCACCGCATAACCGAACATCAGGGTCTGAAACACCGGCACAACAAACAGGATTCGCGTCATGCGCGGATCGCGGAACAGCTGGATGAATTCCTTGACCAGCATGGCATACAGGCGCTCAAGCATGGCCGCCTCCATTCGCCGCCCGCTTCCCGCCTGCTCCCAAAGCAGGCAGGCACCTTCCGCCCCGCGCCCGTGCGGCAGGCATAATCAGCATCCGCCCGTGGCCCATATCAGGCCGCCAGCTTCGTGCGGCAGGCGCGCACGGCAAGCACCGTCATCAGCAAGGCAAAGGCCACGAGCAGCGCCATATCGCGCACCAGCAGCTCCGGGCCGACACCCTTGAGAAAGATGCCGCGGAGCAGCGCCACCAGATAGCGCGCCGGCACAAGATGGGTCAGTACGCGCAGGGGGAGCGGCATGGAGGCAATATCGAACGCAAATCCGGAAAGGAGAAACGCCGGGAGGAAGGTGACCAGGAGCGCGATCTGATTGGCCACCAGCTGGCTGCGTGCCGCCGCACTGATCCACAGCCCCATCCCGAGCGCGCCGATCAGGAATACCGTGATCACCGCGGTCAGCGACAGCCAGCTCCCGAGCATGGGCACGGCAAACAAACCGACCCCCATCGCCACGCTGACCGCCGCATCGACCGCGCCGATGACGAAATAGGGTGCGAACTTGCCGACGATCAGCTCGCCGCGGGTCAGCGGTGTCGACAGCAGTTGTTCCATCGTCCCCGTTTCCCATTCGCGCGCCACGGTCAGCGAGGTCAGCAGTGCGGCAATAACCGAAAGAATGATCGCGATCAGGCCGGGCACGATAAAGGTGCGCGTGGAGAGTGCGGGATTGAACCAGAGCCGGGCGCGCACATCCAGCAGCGGCCGGTTTCCGCTCCCGCCCGCAGCCGCCGGGAGGGTGAGCGCCGCCCCCGCCGCCCGCACCACCCCTTCCGCATAGTTGAGGGCGAACGTCGCCGTATTCGCATCGCTGCCGTCGACAATCGCCTGCACCACCGCCTGCCGGCGCGCCAGGTCACGCGCGAAGCCGGCGGGGATCTCGAGCGCCAGCAGCGCCTCACCCGCCGTCAGCCGGCGGTCAATCTCGCGCGGGCTGTAGACCATCCCCGTCACGCGGAAGTAACGCGACCCCGCGAACCCCGCGATCAGTTCGCGCGAGGCGGGCGTTCCGTCGTAGTCCGCAATCACCAGCGGCACATTGTCCACGTCGAGGGTCAGGGCATAGCCAAACAGCACCAGGAGCAGCAGGGGAATTGCCAGCCCCATCGCCAGGGCGCGCGGGTCCCGAAACACATGGAGGAATTCCTTGCGCGCGACCGCCGCCACCCGCCGCGGGTTCATGCCGCTGCTCCGTTCCGGTCGTGCGCCTCGATGCGCATGACAAAGACGTCTTCCAGCGACGGCTCGACCACCGCCGCGGCGGCCGCAAACCCGCGTTCCGCCAGCCGCACCTGCACCGCCGGGAGCAGTGCCGCCGCATCCGCCGTGACGACATGGATGCCACGCCCGAACAGCGCCGCTTCGCGCACCCCCGGCAGGTCCTCGACCGCCGCCAGCAGCAGCTGCGGCTGGTCACCGGTCACGGCAATGATGCCGTCGGCCGTCTCCCGCTTGAGCTGCGCCGGGGTGCCGAGCGCGATCATGTCGCCGCGGTAGATCAGGGCCAGCCGGTCGCAGTATTCCGCCTCGTCCATGTAATGCGTGGTGACGAAGACCGTGGTGCCGCGCCCCGCCAGCTCGTAGATCAGTTCCCAGAACGCGCGCCGCGCCATGGGATCGACCCCCGAGGTCGGCTCATCAAGAAAGATCACCGGCGGCTCATGCAGCACCGCGCAGCCGAGCGCCAGGCGCTGCTTCCACCCGGCCGGCAGTGTGCCGGTGATGCTGCCGCGCAAAGCGGTAAGCCCGGCCATCGCCAGCACCCACTCCTTGCGCTCCCGTTTCTTCGCCGGCGGCACGCGATAGATGCCGCTGTAGAAATTGATGTTTTCCTCGACGGTCAGGTCCTCGTAGAGCGAAAACTTCTGCGACATGTAGCCGATATGCTTCTTGATCTTCTCCGCCTCGCGGCGGATATCGAATCCCGCCACCGTGCCGCTCCCTGCGGTCGGTGTCAGCAGGCCGCACAGCATGCGGATCGTTGTCGACTTGCCCGCGCCGTTGGGGCCGAGAAACCCGAAGACCTCGCCCGTCGCCACTGCCAACGTGACGCGGTTGACCGCGGTAAAATCGCCAAACCTCCGCGTCAGTTCATGCACGGTCACCGCCGGCGACCGCACCGCTGCCGCCCCCGCATTGCCGGTGCCGGATAACGCGCTGCCGCCATCGCCGGCGCCGGCAGCAGCATCGCCGCCCGCGACGATGTGCGGGCTCCGCTCAGCCGCGCTCATGCCGCCTGCTCCCCGATCACCGACACGAACACATCCTCCAGGGTCGGTTCCTCCCGCTCGATCGCATCGAACGGTTCGCCCGCCGCCGCCAGCACCGCGCCGATGGCCGCCGGCGCATCCGGCAGCGCGGTCACCACATGCACCGTGGTGCCGAACAGTCCGACCGTTGCCCGCCCGGCCAGCTCGCGCTTGAGCAGCGCCGCCGCCGCGCGCGGCTGCGCCGCCCGCACCCCCCACAGCGTACCGCGCAGCAGCCGCTTCACTTCGTCGGGCGTCCCGCAGGCGAGCAGCCTTCCCTGATGCAGCAGGCCGACCCGCGCGCAGCGTTCCGCCTCGTCGAGATATGCGGTCGAGACGAAGATCGTCGTCCCCTCCGCCAGCAGCCGGTAGAGGATACGCCAGAAATCGCGACGCGACACGGGATCGACCCCGTTGGTCGGCTCGTCGAGGAAGAGCACCCGCGGCGTGTGGATCAGCGCGCAGGCCAGACCGAGTTTCTGCTTCATGCCGCCCGACAGCCGCCCCGCCTGCCGGTCGCGGAACGGCGTCAGGTAGGAAAAGCTCAGCAGTTCGGGCAGCCGCTGCTCGCGCTCCCGCCGGGTCACGCCGTACAAATCGGCATAGAATTTCAGGTTTTCTTCGACGGTGAGGTCGGGGTACAGGCCGAAACGCTGCGACATGTAGGCGATCTCGTGTTTCAGCGCCGCCGCCTCGCGCACGGTATGTTTCCCCGCCACGAACGCCTCACCCGCGGTCGGGTCAAGGATCCCGGCCAGCAGCCGCATCGTCGTCGTCTTCCCCGCGCCATCGGGCCCGACCAGGGCAAACAGTTCACCCGTCGGCACCGTCAGGGTCAGTCCGTCAAGCGCCGTCAGCGCCCCGAACCGCCGCGTCAGCCCGTTCGTGCGAATCATTACGGCCTCCCCACGACACCGCTGCGGCGCAATGCCGCCTCGCAATCCGTGTTTTCCACCAGCAGTACCGCCATGCCCTCCGTGTTCTCCATATTCTCCGTCAGCAGCACGGTCATGCCCTCCATGCTTTCCCCCGGCAGTGCAACTGTGCACTTCATGTTCCCCCTCTCCCGGCGGGAGAGGGCGCCGCGCAGCGGCAGGTGAGGGGATGGTGCTTGCCCGACCCGAATCCCGCCTTCGCTCCCGGCGGGCGAGGGCACTGCGGCCCGATCAGCTTGTTGCGGGCGCAGCGGCGGCGCGGAAACCATGGTCATTGCCACTGCAGCACGGCGTCAGCGGGCATCCCCGGCTTGAGCACGCCGTCGGGGTTGGCGAGGGTGATCTTGACGCGATAGACCAGTTTCACCCGTTCCTGTTCCGTCTGCACCGTCTTGGGCGTAAATTCCGCCTGCGAGGCGATCGTCTCCAGCCGGCCGCTGAATTCCCGTCCGGGTAACCCGTCCACCGTCACCTGTGCCGGCTGGCCGAGCCGCACCTTTGCCAGATCAGGTTCGGTAATGAAACCGCGCAGCCAGACCTGCGCCAGATCCGCCAGGGCCAGCACCGCCGTACCCGCGTTGACCACTTCACCGGATTCAACCCGCCGCGCCAACACCACGCCCGAGAGCGGCGACAGGAGCGTGGCAAAATCGAGCCGGGTTTGCGCCAGTGCCAGCGCTGCGCCCGCCTGCGCCGTGCGCGCCTGCGCCGCGCTGATCCGCTCGCGCCGCGGCCCCTGCCGCAGCAGTGCCAGCCGCTGCTCCGCCTCCTGCTGGCGTGCGGAAGCCGCGCGATACGCCGCCTCACTCGCCTCAAACTCGCGCTGCGAGATAATATCGCGAACGAGCAGATCCTGCTGTCGGGAATAGTCGCTCGTTAACCGCGTGACTTCCGCCCGCGCGGCATCACGCGCCGCCTCGCCCGCGGCGATCTCCTCAGGCAGGGAGCCGTGCTCCAGTTCAAGTTGCGCTGCCGCACTGGCCGCCGCATCCGCCGCGCGCATCCCCGCGTCATGCATGAGGTCCATCGTGTCCATGACCGCGATCACCTGTCCCGCCGCCACCGTGTCGCCTTCGTCGGCCAAAACCTGCAGCACGCGGCCACCGATGCGGAACGACGCCTCGACCTCCGTCGCTTCGATATTGCCCGACAGGCGGACCGTCGTCGCCGGCACAGCCGCCGGCCGCGTCTGCCACCACCAGATGCCACCGGCCAATACCAGCGCGATGACCATGAGTCGTTTCTTCATTGCCGCCCCTCCTTGCCGATGATCACACCATGCAGGATCATTTCCACAATATGGTCCGCGTTCTCCGCCACCGGTTGCTGCGCCATCAGCGGGAAGCCCAGTACGGCACCCGCCCGCTGGCGGATTGGTTCGGCGGCAATATAGAGCATGGTCGACGCGATGATACCAAAATGCGCCGCCAGCGGATCAGCCACCCGGAAGACGCCCGCCTGCACGCCATCGTCCAGCACCTGCTTCACCGTACCGAACACCCCGGCGATGCAGCGGATGACCTCGTCCGGCAGATGCACCCCGCCCGCGGCAATTTCATGCAGCATGATCCGCGGCATCAGCGCATGGTCGCTTGCATAGCGGGCCAGCGCGCGGACCAGCATGCGCAGCTTTTCCTCCGGCGGCAGCGGGCGCGCGACAATGCCCTGCAGCAGTTCCAGCGCCGGCCGCATCACGCTGAGCACCACCTCGCTGTGCAGTTCCTGCTTGTCGCCCACGTGGTAGTAGAGCATTGCCTTGTTGATTCCCGCGAGCTCGGCAATCTCGTCAATCCTCGCGCCGGCAAACCCCTTTTCAGCGAATTCGGCGGCAGCTGTTTCGAGGATCTTCTCCATCGACGCCGTTTTCCGCTGTCGCTTTGCGTTCGCCTTCATCCCGCCCTCCATACTAACCTACCATTTAGTTTATCTTAACAGTAATTTACCACACTTTTGGCAACCTGTCAATGCTTTCGTTTATCTTCCTGATTATCAATTAGGTATGAATTTCTGTCGGATGGTTGTTAGCGTTCTTGACAAATAGTCTGATCTTGCACTACGATTATGTCCCTGTGCAATCCACGCACACAAGATGCTCCCCGTGCTCGAGGTGAAAATATCGCGCTTCGGCTTTGCCGTCTGCTAATCGCAGCGCGCCCGCCATATTCATGAACGAATAATGACCAATACGGTGCTGATGAATCCTCGCGGCATGGATGAAAGCCGCGAGAATTCAGCATTGTAGTCAACCGGCTATCGTTCTCTTTCTTCCACGCCACCTTCGTAACGATAGCTGCCCATTGCTTCCCCTCCTCTGCCATAGCCACGCTCGCGATACTCGCCTTCGTCATCGTCATCTTCATCGCTGCGACCGCGTCCGCGATACTCGCCTTCGTCATCG
>CAZFBR010000018.1:0-2324 GCA_964517215.1 uncultured bacterium | reverse complement strand
GTCATCGTCATCTTCATCGCTGCGACCGCGTCCGCGATACTCGCCTTCGTCATCGACATCTTCATCATTGCGACCGCGCCCGCGATACTCGCCGCGTTCCTCGGCGTCCTCATCACCGCTGTTCTGCCGGTCGTACCCGGCCTGATGCTGATACCGACGCCCGCACCCTTCGTCGCGATCATCATCGCACATTGCCCAGACACCACCAATGATCACGATCACTCCCAAAACCACTGTCACACCGATCAGCAACGCACGTCCCCGCTCGCTTTCGATCCTCTCCGTCATCGCTCCGCCTCCCCGTACCGCGGTCGTGTTACCCGCTCTTTTCTCCTTTCATAGCATAAGGAAGGTTACGGGAAGATGACGTCAGCTGCCGCCACCCTGTTCATCCGCTCCCCCGCCGCGCCGACCCCGCGCGTCATAATGCCGTAATGTTCCGTATGCTATCATGCACGCGGGGGAACCTATGCGCCTGCTGGTGATCGAGGATTCCGATACGCTGCGGGAAACCATCGCCACCGGTCTGCGCAACGAATGCTACTGCATTGACACCGCCGCGGACGGCGAAACCGGTCGTTCCCTCGCCCTGGTCAACGACTACGACGTCATCATCCTCGACCTGATGCTGCCGCGCCTTGACGGCATGTCGCTGCTGCGGGAGCTGCGCGGCAGCGGCGGACGCCCAACCCCGGTGCTCATCCTCTCCGCCCGCGATACGGTCGAAGACCGCGTGGCCGGCCTGCGGGCCGGCGCAGACGATTACCTGGTCAAGCCGTTCGCCTACAGCGAACTGCTGGCGCGCGTACAGGCGCTGGCACGCCGGCACTATCATCACGACCAGCCGATGATCGAGGTGCACGGCCTGACACTCGACACCGCCGCGCGTGCGGTCCGGTGCGGTGGTGCTGCGCTCGACCTGCCGCCGCGCGAATACGCGCTGCTCGAATACCTCCTGCTGCGCCGCGGCGAACTCGTCACGCGCACGGAAATCGAGCAGCATATCTACGACGAGCAGGTCGAGCCGTCGAGCAATGTGGTCGATGCCGCCGTCTGCTCGCTGCGCCGCCGGCTCACGGCCGCCGGCGCATCCGACCTGATTGAAACCCGCCGCGGCCGGGGCTATCTCATCCCGTGAAGCCGCGCGGCCTCGCCTTCCGCCTCGCCCTGCGCCTGTGGCTCGCCGGCCTGATCATCTTCGGCATGGTCGCCGCGTTCATCATCATCCGCACTGCCGGTGCCAACGAGCTGGCGTTATTCACCACGCTCTCGGCCCGGGCGGACACGCTGCAGACCCTTGTCCGCATCCGTGATGACGGCTGGCTCGAAATGGAATTCGACGACGAGATCACCCGCGATTACGGTGGTCATCATCCCGAAGCCTTCTTCCGGCTGCTTGACAGCCGTGGTCAGGTCATCGAACAATCGGACTTTGCCGAGGAGGCAGATATTCCCGAGTTCCTGATCCCCACCAACCGCTCACTCACACGCGAGGCACGCCTTGACGGCCGCGTGTTCATTATCTTGCAGCGCCAGCTGCCCCTGTCCATCGTGGACCGCATGGAAGATGACCACGACCAAAACGAAGAGAATGATGACGGCGATATCGATCAAGGCAACAATCCGCGCCGCCACACCGGCAGTGGCGATCCGCGTGCGGACAACATCTGGCTGACCGTGGGCATCGATCGCACCGCCGCTGATCGCTGGTACCAGACCACGCTCTGGCTCACCCTTGGCGCCACCGGCACCGGTCTGCTGCTGCTCTGCCTGCTGGCCTGGCTGCTGGTGCGCCACGCGCTGCGCCCGCTGGCGCAGCTGCAGGCCGCGCTGGCCGCCGCCGACGAGCATAACCTCGCCCCTGTCACCATCAGCGCGCGCGATGAGATCGGAGCGGTCATCGGCACGCTCAACCGCCTCATCGGGCAGCTGGCCGCTGCCTTTGCCCGCGAGCGCGCCTTCACCGCCGATGCTGCGCATGAGCTGCGTACCCCCATCGCCGAACTGCGCCTCGTGGCGGAAGTGGCGCTGCGCCGGCCGGCGCTGGCGAATGACGACCACCGCGCCTACACCGCCGTCCTCGCCACCGCGCTGCGCATGCAGGAACTGGTGGAGAAACTGCTGCTGCTGGCCCGCGCCGATGCGGGCGTGCTCGTCCCCAGCCGTGCGCCGCTGCTGCTGGCCCCGCTGGTCGAAGCCGCGCTGGCCGCGCCGCGCGCGACCGCGCTGCGGCGCCGCCTCACCCTGCAGATCGACGTGCCGCCGGACGCTGCGGCGGCGGCGGATACGGCGCTGCTGCGCATCATCCTCGACAACCTGTTCGG
>CAZFBR010000017.1:0-24989 GCA_964517215.1 uncultured bacterium | reverse complement strand
CTCATTCTGCGTCACCTTGACCAGCGCGAGCACCGTCTAGTCGTTGAGGCCGAGGTTGAAAATGGTGTCCATCATGCCCGACATCGAGTCGCACGCGCCGGAGCGCACGGAAACCAGCAGCGGCATGGCGTTCCTGTCGCCGAACTTCGTGCCCATGATCTTTTCGATGGACGCGACACCGGCGCGAACCTGCGCGTCGAGCACCTTCGGATAGGTGCGCTTGTTGGCATAATAATAGGTGCAAACCTCGGTGGTGATGGTGCAGCCCGGCGGCACGGGCAGCCCGATGCGGCTCATCTCCGCCAGGTTGGCGCCCTTGCCGCCCAGGAGCGGCTTCATCCCGCCGTTGCCGTCGGCCTTGCCGCCGCCAAACAGGTACACATACTTCTCACCGCGTGTTGCCATAACTATTTCCTCCCCCAGTAGTGGATAATATGGCGCGTAAGACCTTGCCGCGTCAGTAACACGGCGGGTACTTTACTTTATCCACGGCAAAAGTCAAGCCATTCCCGCCGCGGCGGGTTTGACGCCGTCGTCCGGCAATGCTATCATCACAAAAATGCCGTGGTGCGCCCGCAGGAGCCGGCCCGCGCGGCCGGACAAAGGATTCGTCACAACTCTATGGAATTTCAAGGCAAAACTCTCGACCAATTTCAAGTGGACGCTGCTGCCGCCATCGACAACGGCGAATCGGTGGTCGTTTCCGCGCCCACCGGCAGCGGCAAGACCCTGATTGCCGAATACGCCATTCACAAGCTGTTTGAAGGCAACCAGCGCGCCATCTACACCGCGCCGATCAAGGCGCTGTCGAACCAGAAGTACCGCGACTTCAAGGCGACGATGGGCGCCGACCGGGTCGGCATCATCACCGGCGACGTGGTGGTCAATGCCGAGGCGCAGGTCCTCATCATGACCACCGAGATCTACCGCAATATCCTCTTCCAGGACCCCGGGTCGCTCCACGACGTGCGCTGCGTGGTCTTCGACGAGGTGCACTACATCAACGATATCGAGCGGGGAACGATCTGGGAGGAGTCGATCATCTTCTCACCGGAGCATATCCGCTTCTGCTTCCTCTCCGCCACCATCCCCAACGCGCGCGAATTCGCCGCCTGGGTGGAGAGCGTGCACCACCACAAGGTCAAGACCGTCGAGCATCACGAGCGGCCGGTGCCGCTGACCCACCTCGTCTACGAGCACAACCTCGGGCTGGTGCCGTGGGAGCGCGCCTACAAGTTCCCGGTTGACAACCCGAAATACTTCCGCACCGTCCCCGGGCGGGGCGGGCGCAAGCGGCGGGTCTATCACAAAACCTCGCACCTCGAGGTGGTCGAGGCGCTCAAGCGGCAGCTCCCCTGCCTCTTCTTTGTCTTCAGCCGCGCCGGCTGCGAGGCAATGGCGCTCGAGGCGGCGGAGCACTTCGATTTCACCACTCCGGCGGAAAAGGAGGAAATCCAGCGCATCGCCGACGAGCAGCTCAAGGCGCACACCGAGTTCGAGCAGCTCGCTTCGGTCGAGCGCCTGCGCGCCGTGCTGCCCAGGGGGATCGCCGTGCATCACGCCGGGCTGCTCCCCGCGCTCAAAGAGGTCGTGGAAATCCTCTTCGCGCGCGGCCTGATGCGCCTGCTCTACGCCACCGAGACCTTCGCCGTCGGGATCAACATGCCCGCGCGCAGCGTCGCCTTCCATTCGCTGCGCAAGTTCGACGGACGGACCTTCGATTACATGATGCGCCGCGCCTACTACCAGATGGCGGGGCGCGCCGGGCGGCGCGGCATGGACGCCACCGGGACCGTGGTCACCCTGCTGGACATGAACGACTTTGACCCGACCCGCGTGCCGCATTACAACATTGAGGAGGCCGAGGAACTGGAAAGCCAGTTCGACCTCTCCTACAATTCCGTGCTCAACCTGCGCGGGCGCTACCAGAGCGAGCGCGAAATCCGCCGCGTGCTGTCGTCCAATTTCTCGCAATTCCTGCTCGAAGGGCAGCATACCGCGCAACGGGCGGAGCTGGCGCGAATCGACGAACAGTTTGCCAACCGCGAAGACACCTGCGCGCACGGCCGGCGCTGGGACGATCTGGAGCACCTGCTGCGCATCGAGCAGGAAGTGGCGCGGCTCGAAGACGCCGCCGCGCGCCGGCTCGGGCGCAACCGCAAGCGCACGCATAACCAGGCGCAGAAACTGCATGCCATGCTGCGCCAGCATCGCTGCCGCCGCTGCGCCGATTTCGCCGCCTGCCGCGCCCAGGTCAAGGAGCTGGTGGTGTTGCAGGAGCGCCGCACCCAGCTGCAGGAGGCAGTGAAGGAATCGCCGGGCGTCATCCACTGGAAGGAATACTCCAAGAAGGCCAAGCTGCTCGAGCGACTCGGCTACGTTGACCGCGACGGACTGACTGCGCGCGGGAAGTTCGCCGCGCAGATCAACGGCTATGAGCTGCTCGCCACCGAGTGCATGTTCAACGGCGTCTTTGAGCAGCTCGACCCCGCCGGCTGCGCCGCGCTGGCGGTCGCCTGCGCCTTCGAGGCGCGCCCGCGCATCACCTTCAGCGGGACGCTGCCGCGCGTGCTCCCCGCGGCGGAGATCAAGCAGATCATCCGCCGCCTGCGACGGCTGGAACACGAGTTGGGCACTTTCTCCGAGATCAACTTTGAGGAGCGCGCCGGGTCGCTCGCCGCGCACTGGATCCAGCACGGCGATTTCACCGCGCTGACCACGCTCACCTCGATCGCCGAGGGCGATATCATCCAGGCGATGCGCCGTGGCGTCGATTTCCTGCGCCAGGTCCGCGGCGCCGCGCTCGGCTTCAACGAGTTCCGCACCAAACTGGCCGAAGCCATGGACCTCATCTACAAGGATGTTGTGGTGGTGGATCTGTAGCCGGCAGGCGCGACGCCGCCGCCCGGACCGCGCACTTGCCGGCAGCCGAATCCGTACGAATATCCGCCGGCCGGATCGCCGCCGGCGGCTGCCGCAGCGCGTGGCTGACCGCCGGGCTCACAAACCAGACCATGAGCAGCGTGCCGGCAACCGCAATCGTCGTTGCCACAGGGCGCGAACGACGCAGCGCCGGGATCAGCAGCAGGCAGTAATCGGCGATCATCCAGAGCGGTCCGGCAACCGCATACCCGCGCAGCACATTGCCCCCGTCGAGCAACAAGGACACATACACCAGGCCGCACAACCAGATCAGCGCGAACTGATCGATCAGCACCAGCAGGGCGCGGGTCGGCGGCGTGAGCATCCGCCGCTGTTGCCGCGCGACGAACCATGCCGGGCGCGGCACTGCCGGCAACGGTTCCGGCGCCGGCAACCGCAGGGCCGCAGCGACTATTTCCAGCGTATACTTCACCAGCATCGTCGTCGCCAGCCAGAACAGGCAGCAGTAAGCGCCTGCCTCAATCGCGTGCCAGCGCGTGCGCAACAGCAGTGGCATCAGCTGATGGACGGCGCCACCCAGAAGAGCCAGCGCAACCGCTGCCGCCCCGCAATAGAGACGCAGCATGGTAATCCGCATGCGCGGCAGATCAGATGGGAAAGATGCCGGTGCCGACAGCGGCGAGGAGGTCGGGGAGCAGCACATCCACCCGGGCGACACCGTCGGGCGCCAGGGTGAAGAGCACCGCGCCGACGGTCATAATCTGGTTTTGCAGCGGTCGGAGGATGACGCAGTCGCGGTCGGGCCAGCCCGCGGTCGAGCGGCCCAGTTCCGCCCGCACCTGCGTTTGGGTGCGCACCGAGGCCGCCATCTGCTCGCGCAGGTGGGCGGCAATCGCCGCCGGGCCGGCCACGCTCCCCGGCAGCAGCTGCGAGGCATACTGTGCCTCCGGGGCGAGCAGCGCCGCGAATTCCGCCGGGTCGAGCCGGTTCCATCCCCGTGCGAACGCGGTCGCCGCCGCCAGTTCAGTCAGCGCCATACGCCTCCTCCTTGCGTTGCCGCATGCGCACCACCGGCGGGATCGTCGTCAGCTGCCAGATCAATCGCACCAGCGCGCCGCTCACCGTCCCCGCCAGGCCGCCCCGGGAAAACACATGCCCGGCGTCACCACCGCTTTTCCGGGCGCCCGCAGCAGGAACAGCCGTCACGCTGCCCGCAGCTGCAGCATGGCAGCCACGACCTGCTGGCAGGACGAGCAGCGGGCATCAGGCCGGCGGAACGGCAGGTGCGGCCGTCAGGCGCAGCAACAGTTGCCGGGCACGCGCTCCCGGCAGCAGCGGTCCGCTGTTGCCCGGAGCGAACACCGTGCCGTCCGGCAGCACCAGCCGCTGAATCTGCAGCAGCGGCACGCTCCTCATGACATTGTGCGCGTCCGTCCACGGCGTCACCCCGGCCAGCGTGGCAATCACCCGCACGCCGGCGGCACGAACCACTTCGGCGGGAAGCGCTCCCGTAAACAGGGCCAATGCCACCCGCACCGCACCACTGTCGCTCCCGGCCAGCTGCAGCTGCAGGCGATAATCGCCGGTGACGGCCGTCCCGCCAACATCAAAGCGGAACGGCTGCCCGCCCGGCGCCGGTTCACAGGCCAGCAGCACACCCGACCAGTCAACCACCGTGCCCGCCGTCACCCGCACCGGTTGCGCCACCGCGTCAGCATACGTCGCGCGCGACGCGGCCGGCAACTCGCCCGCACTGTCGCCCAGCGCCAGCACCAGCGCCCGCAGCGCCGCAACCGCACGCTCCCGATCGGCCGCGAGCCATTGTCCCGGCACGCGCGCAGCCAATGCCGACTCCATCCGCGCCAGCGCCGCCGTCGCGGCCGCCTCGTTCCACCCGGCCGCCGGCGACGGCGACGGCACATTTTCCAGCCAGACATGCACCACCAGCGGCGCCACTTCATCACGCCACACCGTCACCTGCCGCACCGCGGCAGCCGCCGGCGGATACCGCTCCGCAGTGATGGCCGTGCAGTATTCAAGTTCCTGCATGACCTCCTGCCACACACCGGCCACCTGCGTTTCGTGCTCCGGGGCCGGCGACGCCGGCAGCCGTTCCTGCCGCCGGCGCAATGCGGTCAGCCGTTCAGCCAGGGCCTGGGCTGCGGCGCTGTCAACGGCGGCGGCCAGTTCCGCCCAGACCGGCTGGCGCTTGAGCGCCAGCATCCGGTTCAGCTCATCCGGCTGGCGTTCATTGCGGAACCGCTCCTGCAGTTCGCCCGGCGAGCGCAGCACGGCAAACGCCAGCCGGCCCTCGGCCACCCACGGTTCGTTGCGGCCCGCCGCCAGCAGCTGCTGCGCCTGCGGCCAGTCATGGGCAAGCAGCGCGGCAGCCACGGCCAGCCGCGGATCGTCAGCCCCTTGCTCCGCCCGCAGCATCAGCGCCACCACCAGTTTCGGCCCGAACTGCCAGCCCGCCGCCAGCATCAGCGCCAGCAACAGCGCGCCCGCCGCCGCCACCGGCACCAGCCAGCGCGGCCGCGCCGCAACCGACGCCGCGACTGGCACCGGTTGTCCCGGAACCCCCGGCGGCGTCACCTGGCGAATTGCCGCCAGCGCCCGTTCGGCCTGTCCTCCGCCCGCGGCAGCCGGCCGCATCAGTCCGCGCAGCTGCGCCAGCCGCCGTTCAATCCGCGGTCGCTGGCTGCTGCCCGGCGGCAGCAGCGGCAGCAGCCGTTCCCAGCACCGGCCCGCTTCACGCGGCTGGTTTTCCCGCTCCGCCGCCAGCGCGCGGCGCATCAGTTCCTCAACCTGCCGCACATACAGATAATGGCCACAGGCCGGGCAGGTCACCGCCGCGCCGGCAGCTGCGCCGCACAGCGGGCAGTTCATCGCTGCCCCGCTTCCCGCCGGGCAATTTCCACCGGGGTCAGCAGCGCCCGGTATGAAAACCCGGTGGCCAGCCGATAGACGAAAAAATACCCCGACCAGCGGACCGGGTTGGTGCATTGGTCAAGCGCCAGATGCAGCAGGGCGCCGGCCGCCAGCGCCGCCAGCAGCGGCAACGGCACTGCCAGCGCCAGCAGCCCCAGCCCGCCCCACAATTCCCAATAATGCAGCGGCAGCACCATCCGTGGCGGCAGCTCCCGGTCAAAATAGCCGGTCAGGTCCGCCACCGTCCAGCGCCGGTGCCACGCATCAAGCAGATGGTCGGCATCAATCAGCACCGCGCCGGCCGCCACCATGCCGGCGGCCGGCAGCGAGCCGGTCAGCCATCCCGCGCCGGCCGCCGCCACGATCCCGCTCAGCACATGACCCGGCGGATTCATCAGAAGCGGATCTCCGCGGAAACCGACGTGCCGTAGGTGTAGTGGTCCATATTCAGCTGCAGCTTGTCCACATAGTAGGCGACATTTCCCGACAGCGCCGCGGAAATATTGCTGCGCAGCGAATATGACAGCGAGGTGGTGGCGGTATAACTGTGCTGGTCGATCAGCGAGCTCGGATCGCCCGTTTTGCGCTGCCAGGAGAACCCGAACGAATTGTCCCAACGCAACTGATTCTGAAATTCGATGCCCCCGCCGGTCATCGGGTTGTTCACCTTGAACGGATTGGTGAAGAAATACGAGGTGGACAAAGACGGATTGAACGAACGGTCGATGGTATGCAGCAGCCGGTCATCAACCTTGGTCTGGCTGAACGACAGGTTGCTGCTGGTGGTGAAGTTGTCCGTCCATTTCACGCTCCAGCCCAGCGTCGGCGTATGCGCCATGGTCAGTTCGGTCAGACCTTCGATATGCTTGAAGGTGTAGCTCCCGGTCAGCGAGTTCGCCTGCTGATTTTTCAGCCAGTTCGGCATCGCCTCCTTGAGGTTGAAGCGACTATTGAAGCCCGCGGTCAGGGTGGCGCTCGGGGTAATCGAGTTCTGCGACTGCGACCGCGAGCGGTTGTAGGTCAGGTTATACCCCAGCCACAGCGGCGACCAGAAGGCCAGGTTGCCGTCCAGCGTATGGGCGGTCGTATTGGATGATGAATTGCGCGCCAGCGACAGTTCATTGTCCTCAACCGTCGGCTCCTGGTCGGCCCAGAACCAGTAGGTCTTGCTGAAATAATCACGGTAGACCTCGCCCAGCGTCGTGCCCACCGGCACATCGTTGTAGGACGCGGCAACGCTATTGTTGTAGGCATAGCGGATATTGAGAAAAGAAAGCTTCGACCACCATTCCGACGGATTCATCCCCAGCCCAAAATTGAACGTGCCGCTGGTGCTGATGTCCTTGACCCAGCCGGTGCCGCTGCCGGCCTTGAAACTCTCGTTGAACGCGCCATTGGTGGAGAGGGTCGGCGAGAATCCCCAGGCGCCGGTGAGGTTGAAGCCCAGGGCCAGATCACGGGCCCGCGCGGTCATGCCGCGCTCCGCCTGCGTCCAGTGGTAGGTCCGGCTGTAGTTGACGGCCGGCGTCAGCCCGAAATCGGCAACCGGCTGCACCGTCAGCGACAAACTGCCGCGATCCGTGCGGGTATTGGTGAACGTCGGCGTCTGGGCCGGCACCACATATTCATTGCGGGCCTTGTTCCACGTGTAGCCGTAACTGGTGCCCAGCGACAGCGTCTGGCCGGTGGGCACCACCCCGAATATTTTCTCGGGGAAGGTGTAGTTCCAGCTGCTGGTCACACTCCAGTTGGTCTGGTCGCTGGTATTCGACTGGCTGGTATTCACCGCCCGGCTCAGCACCATCGACCGGGAGATGTCAAGTGTCGGCCAGTTGCCGTAGCGCAGCCCCAGCGTGGTGCTGCGATTGCCGCTTTCGTTGCTGCCGGACATATTGTCGCTCCGGCTTTCCGCAATCGAATGGCTGACACTGACACTCGGCAGCGACGGCTGGCTGACCGACAGCGACACCGCGCGGTTTTCCGAAAGGTTGAAGCCCACCGCCTTGCTGCTGACGTTATCCACCGTCGTCGGATCAATATCGGTCCGGTCGCTGCTCAGCGACAGCGAGAGCGGCGCCGTAACCTGCCAGGCGTCCGGCAACAGGCGCCCCACCGCCAGCCCGGCCGCCAGCGCATAATTGCGGCTTTCCCGCTGTTCCTGCTCGCCCGACTCGGTGGATTCGCCGATCAGCTGAAACTCGTTGTCCCGCCGCGCAAGCGAGCCGCTCAGCGACACCAGGTTGTCGAGGAACGACGATGTGAACGACGTCGCCCACACCTCGCCCACCTGCTTGATGGCCTCCTTGAGGTAAATCTGGTTGACATACACTTCGCCGCTGCGCCCCGTGCCGTACACCCCGACCTGCAGTTCCTTGATCGTCTCCAGCGCCGGGGTGCCGACAAAACGCAGATTGCCCATTATATGGTTGAACGGCGGCGCGGCACCGGTATAGAGGCTGATCAGCGCCTCCTCCAGCTCAGTCAGATCCACCGCGACTTCCTGCCAGCCGGTAAAATCGATCTGCACCCGATGTTCAAAATAATTGCTGCCATCGGCGCCGAACCGCAGGAAAAAGGTGTCGTGGCCGCCGTCACCATGCAGCCAGTAAATCAGCTTGCGGTACTGATGGTAGCGCTGCTTTTCCGGGAGCAGGTAATAGGCCATACCCGTATCGGCAAGGCTGGTGTACCGCAGCACGAGCGACTGCTCAAAATCGCCCGGATTGGTGCCGCACAGTCCGTAGATTTCCTCCGGCGGCGCATAGCCCGGATCATTGTCCGTGTTGACCGTGGCGAGCACAAAACTGGAATCATCGGGGTCGGCATCGGTCCAGCGATTGCCCACGATTTCGAACTGGTCAAAGAGCAGCACCCCGGACGCCGCAGCCTTGCGCACCAGGCGCAGGCGCACATGCTTGGCCACCTCCCACGAGGCGTCACCCTGCGTATCGCCGGCGGTCAACGGCACCCGGTAGCGCACCCAATCGCCCGACCGGTAGGTGTCGGTCGCCATTTCGATATTGGCGAAGCGGAAATAGTTTTCCAGCGTATCCAGCGCATTGTCGCCATCCATATCCTCGCCGTCGAGGTACCCGTTGTTCTCGCCGTAATCCCCCGTCCCGTCAACCCCGTCCAGCCCGAGGTCTTCGCCGCTGTTGAGCTTGTCGTCGTGCGGGTTATTGTCTTCCGTCTGATACAGCCCGTCGCCGTTGATATCCTCGCTCACCATCCCGAGATCAACAAACACCCCGACGTCAGCCGCGCCCTTGGCCCAAAACTGCAGGTAGAGCATGTTGCTCAGGTCGCGGGCAACCGTGGCGAACGGATAGCGGATCGCGACCCAGGTGTCCGCCGCGCCAAAATCATAGCCCACCTGCAGCGCGTCCTGGTCGTCCTGATCTGTTTCCGGATCATGCCCCGCCTCGACCTCGGACACGCTCACCCGTCCGCGCAGATTGAAATCATATTCCGCCGGCACAGTCGCCGGGCACCAGGACCGTTCGCTCTTGGGAAAGCCCATGGTCTCCTCGAGCGATTCAATGCTGTCAATCGTCGCGCTGCCAAAGGTGTTGGGGTCGTTGATGGATTGCGCGTATTCGGCGGTGATACTGAGGTCGGCAACGGACGCCTCGACCTGCGGCAGTTCGTGACTGCGGAACAGGTTAATCAGGTCCACACCGACATTCAGCGGGTCAAACACAGTATTGAGATCCCAGACCAGGTTGGCGGCGGGCGCCGCCGTGACATCGGGCATCGACCCGGACTTGGCATCCCAGTTGCGAATCACCGTGGTGCCCAGCAGGAGGTTGTCATTGATTTCCGCCTCGGTCCGCACCGCGACCGCGGTCTGCTGGAACTGGCCGCCAAACGGCAGGTACTGGTAATCAATGACAATCTCCGCATTCGGGGTGATCAGGTCGGCATTGTAAAAGGTCAGGAACCCGCTTTCGTAGTCAAGGTAATACTGGTCGCTGCCGATCTCGTTGCCGCCGATGGTGACCCGCTCGCTCCCCTTGATGATGTTGAATTCGCCGAGGGTATAGCTTTGCGTCTTCTGCTTGTATTCGAGGTGCAGGGTAAACCGCGCGGTCGGATCGGTCTTGTAGACCGTGGGGTTCTGCACCCGGAACGGTTCGCTGTCCGGAAAGGTGACTATGCCAAAATCGAAATCGATCCATTCGTCGTCGATCTTTCCGTCCGGCAGATCGTCCGCAGTGCCTTCAATGCCGTCATTGCCCGGCAGGCCCGACCGGTCGAGACCGAAGTAATTCAGCCAGGTGCGGTCGGCCGCCCCGTCGCCATTGCTGTCCGTATCCGGCTTGTCGTTGCTGCCGCGGATTTCGAAGAGGAAATCAGGATCGTCGGCGACAATGTTCAACGACCCGAGATCGTAGCGGTTGCGCAGTTCGTAACGATTGTAGGTGTCGGAGGCATTTTCATCGCGAATCATCTTGCCGGCCGTCACCTTGCCCGCGGTCGTCGTGTACCCGACCGCAATCACATAATTGCTGCCGATCCCGGTGCGAAACTTGATCACCCCCGTCAGATTGTCCACAGCATAATCCGGACCCGCCTGCAGCAGATCAAAATCGCCGGTGTACGAATCGCTCCCGTTGGTTACCCGCATCCCGGTCACGGTATTGGCATCGTTGCTGGTCGCGTTGTGGTCGTCACACCAGACCTGCAGTGTGCTCATGACCAGCGGCGCCACATCCGTCCCGGTCTGCTCGGTGACCTGGAAGTACTTGTCCGCCAGGTACGAGATATCGGCAATACTGACGATCGTGTTGGTGGCGGCGCCGTAAAACACCTTGCGCCCGGACTCGCCCTTGGCGCGGCTGACCACCGCATTCAATGACAGACGGTCGGCGGACATGCCCAGCAGGTGAAAGTCGTTGATCTCCGCCCCGCCCTGCACGCCAAACAGCGAGGTATTGTAACTGACGAACTGCGTGCTGGGGATGCTGAGGCTGATGTCACCGAAAGCGGCGTTGGCGTTCATCACACCCACCGGGGTCTGGTGTTCCAGCGACTGGTACATGATCGACATCGTCTGGCGTTCAACTTCGGCCTTGGCATCGTCATAATCAACGTTGACCGTGATGGTCTTCCCCACGGTCCCGGTGATGTGCACCTGCAGCTGCTGTTCGATATCGAGCGACGTGCTCGACAGGGTCGCGTCGGGGTTGTCGGGATAACTCGTGCTGCTGACCGACATGCTGATCGACTTGCGCCCGTTGATGACCAGCGTCGATTCCAGCGGACCCTGCAGGTCGACAATTCCCGCCCATTCGCGTTCCGGCGGCGGCGGCGGACCGGAATCCGGCGGCAGGTCCGGCGGCACGCCGCCCGTTGCGTCCGCAGTGGCGGGGGTGAAGCGGATCTCCGGCAGGGGAATAGGGGGCAGCGCCGGAGGCGCCGGGGGGGCCGCCCGCGGCACCGGGTTCAGCGCCAGCACCTGCTGCTCCGCAGCCAGTTCCGTCTGCAGGCGGGTGATGTGCGCGTCAATCTCCGCCACCGTCGCCGCCAGCCGGGCCTGCTGCTCCGGCGCATCAGTCGTCGCCCAGGCCTGGGCCAGCGCCGTCCACGATTCCCGCGCCCGCAGCCACTCGCGCAGCACCGCCCGCCGCAGCTCGCGGCCGTCGCTTTCCAGGCCGTGCAGCAGCAGCTGGCGCGCCGCCGGGCCGCGGTCAACCAGCAGCTCCGCCGCGGTCAGGTTGAGATAACCCTGCGGCACGAGCTGCTCCAGTGCAGCGTCGACCGCCGCCAGCTCGCGGCCGACCTCATCCCGCTGGGCAGGGGTCAGCGCCGGGGTGTCCTGCGCCGCCTCCAGCAGCGCTTCCTTGGCGTATAGCAGGGCGCGATGGCGCTGGCCATCGGCCTCCGGCCCGGCAAGGCGGAACAGGGTAGCCGCCTCCTGCCAGATGCGGCCGGCATAGAGCCACAGTTCCGCCGTCTCGGCGGCCGGCGCCGCACCGGCGGCCGACACCGGCGGCATCGCCAACAGGACCAGCAGCAGCGCCGGCAGCCACCGGCATTGACAGCGCCGGAAACGCTCACGTATAATCGCGATCATCACCATGGATGACCCGGTACCGCTATGACCATTATTTCCCGTTATCTGATCCGGGCGTTTATCGCGCCCTTTGCGTTTTCCCTGCTGCTGTTCATCATTTTTTTCCTCGTTGCCGACCTGTTCGAACTGCTCAAGGCCGCGTGGCAGAATCATGCCCCCGCCGCCCTGATTGTCACCTACCTCGCCCGGCAACTGCCGCTGACCGCGCACCGCATGCTCCCCGTGGCGGCGCTGCTGGGCAGCTATCTCTGCTTCTCCGGGCTGGCCAAGACCAGCGAACTGACCGCATTGCGTGCGGCCGGCCTGCCTGACCGCCGGCTGTGGCGGCCGCTGCTCCTGGTCGTGCTCGCCGTCGTCGCCCTCGACGTCTGGTTTGTCCTGCACCACGAGGGTTCCTTCACCCGCTCCGCCCGCGCCACCCGCCGGGAACTGCGCGGCGAAACGGCCGGCGACACCGGCAGTGTGCGCAACTTTTCTTTCGTCGACGGCCGCATCCACCTGCTGGCGGCCAAAATCTCGCCGGGCGGCATCCTGCTGCGCGACGTCACCTGGAACGAGCATTACCCCGGGGGACCACCCCGCCTGCGGGTGAACGCGCCGGAAGCCGTCGTCGGCAGCACCGGCGTCCTCGAATTCCGTCGCGCCGAACTGCGCTATTTCACCGTCGCGCAAACCCAGGACCGCTATGAAACCAGCGCCTGCTGGCTGCCACCCCGTCCGCTTCACCCCGACGTGCTCTGGACGCTGGCCGGGCGCACGGAAGAGACCGCATCCTTCCTGTCGCTCCCCGATCTGGCACGGTTCGTCGGCCTGCTGCGCACCAACGGCTACGATGCCCGCCGGGAATTGATTGCCCTGCATGCGCGGCTTGCCTACCCGTTCATCGCCGCCGCCTTCGCCCTGCTCGGCATGTCCTTCAATCCCGTCGGACGCAAGGCCAACGCCGCGCTCGGGTTCTTCCTCGCGCTGGTGATCTCGCTCGTCTTCTGGGTAATCGTGGGCCTGAGCACCGTCATCGGCACGCAGGGATATGTCACTCCCTGGCTGGCCGGCTGGCTGCCGCTGGCCCTGATCATCCCGGTCATTGTCGCGGTCTATCGGCATACCCGCCGCGTTTGATTTCCATATATATCATATCGCCACTGCCGACGCACGGCTATGCACCCTGCCGGTCCAGCAGCCGCCGGCATTCTTCAATCCGCCGGCGCAGACCATCATCGGCAACTTCCTGCTGCAGACGGTCGGCAAGTTTGCGGGCGTCGCGATACTGCCCGGTCTGGAACAGCACCTCCGCCAGGGTCACCCGCACCGCCGCCTGGTCCGGCCGGGCAGCCGCGGCCCGCAGCAGCATATCGCGTGATTCCTCATAGCGGCCGGCGCGGCGGAGACAGTATCCCAGGTTGGTCAGCAGCAAACCGTCATTGCCATGCCGGCGCACCCCCGCTTCCAGCAACTGCAGCGCCCGTTCAAGATCGTCCTGACGCAACGCCGCCACGGCCAGATTGTTGAGCACTGCCGGATCATCGGGTTGGCGCTGCTGTTGTTCCTCCCAAAGCTCAACCGCCGCGGGATCGCCCGCCTGGCACAACAGCCATGCCCGGTTATAGCCGTCGCGCGCGTCGGTCACCGCCAGCGCCTGCCGGTACAATCCGGCCCGGCCCAGCAGCACGCCCAATGTTGCCTCCACCGCTGCCGTCTGCCGCGGCATGCCCTGCGCCAGGGCGTGTACCAGCGCTGCGCGGGCCGGATGCTCACCGGCCGCCAGCGTCGCACGGGCCAGGGCCAGGCCACCGGCCGGCCGCCAGGGCGCCGCAATGAACTCCCGTTCGCCCGCCAGCACAGCCTCATCCGGCGCGCTGGCCATCAGGCGGCGGACCGCCGCCGCCGCCGCCGATGGAACACCGGGCGCCTGCAGCTCCAGCAGCGCCGCATCGCGCTGCCCCGCCCGGGCGAACAGCCGCGCCATGCGCGCATGGTATTCCGGCTGATCCGCCGCCAGCACCGCCTGTTCGCGCCCCAGGGCAATAGCCTCGGCAAATGCACCCGCCTGTTCGCCCGCCGTAAGCGCGTCCAGCAGCAGGGCGGCAGCGCCCGGCGAACGGCGGCAGGTTTCCGCCAGCAGGGCAAACGCCCGGCGCGGATCTCCCCGGCGCAGTTCCAGCCGGGCCAGCGCCCGGGCTGCCTGCGGATCACCATCGGCCAGCCGCGCGTAGGCCGCCCGCGCCGCAGCCAGGTCGCCACCCTGAACCTGCAGCAGCGTCAGCAGCCGCAGCGCCGTCCGTTGTGTTTCGGGAACCGGGGCCTGCGCCGCCCGGGTCAGGCGCGGCAGCGCTTCATCAAGCGCACCGGCGGCCGCCCACGCTTCGCCCAGCCGGCATTGCGCCCACAGATTGTCCGGATCCGCCTGTTCCACTGCCAGCAGATCGGCCAGCGCCGCCGCATAGTCGCCCGTCGCCACGGCGGCATCGCCGCGCTGCAGCTTGAAACCAACCGCATCGGGCCAGCCGCGGGCCAGCGCTTCGCGCCAGGCCGCCAGCGCCGGTCCCGGTTGCGCCTGTCCGACAAGAATGTCACCCAGCAACCGGTACCCGGCGCTGTCCGGCGCATTGTTCACCGCCAGCCGCGCGTGCCGCTCCGCTTCCGGCAGCCGGTCGAGATGCCAGAGCAGTTCCGCCTGCAGCCGGTGCAGGGCAAAATCGCTCGGGGCCAGTCGCAATGCCTCCTGCACCAGCTCCACCCCGCGCTCCCATTCCTTGTCGCGGGTCGCCAGCTGCGCCGCCAGCGTCAGCGCCGGCGCGGTCCGCCGCCGCTGCAGCGCCGCCGTGACCGCCTGCTGCGCCGCGGCTTGGTCCCCATCAGCAGCATAGGCCCGGGCCAGCCGCACCCGCAACTGATCATCATCGGGATTGCGCTGCACCGCCCGTTCCAGTTCCGCCGTCGCTGCGGACAATGCCGCCGGCGATGCCGCGGACGCCGGCGGCATGGCCGGCGCAGTCGGCGGCACCGCCGCCACTGCAGGTTCAACCGGAGGGTGCACCGGCACCGCCGCCGGCTGAACCGCCGGTGCCGGCGCTGCTGCCGCCCGCATCTGTTCCGCCTGCCGGCGTCCGCCTGCCACCGCGATCTCCCCGACCCGGTCGGGCAGGCCCTGCCAGGCCGCCAGCGCGCCGGCAGCATCACCGCGGGCCAGCAGCAGCTCACCCCACAGCGCCCGCGCCGCTTGCGCCACTGCCGCATCGTCCGCCAGCGCGCGCGCCAGTTCTTCCGCGTCCGCCGTCGCGCCCCGGGCACGGCGTTCCTGCGCCAGGCGCAGCAGGGTGCGGGCGGCGGCGATTCCGGTGGCATCGGCGCCGCGTGCCGCCATTAGCGCCGCCCGCGCGTCCGCCCATTCGCCGCGCGCCTGCAGCTGCCGGCCAAGCTGCAGCTGGGCTTCGCGCAGCTGCGGCGCATACCGCACCGCCTCGCGCAGTTCCTCAATCTGCCGGTCAGCAGACGACACGCGCTGCGCGTGCCGGAACAGCATGGCGCCCAGTTCCGCCCGCTGCGCCGGATCGACGACCCCGGCCGCGGCGGCCTGGCGCAGCAGCAGCGCCGCACCATCATCATCGCCCCGCTGCCGGCGCAGCTCCGCCTGGCGCAGGATCAGGGCCGCATCGTCCGGACGCTGCCGGCGCAGCACGGTCAGCGCCTGATCGGCATCCGCCGGAAGATTCGCCGCCTCCGCCGCTGCCAGCCATTCGCGGGCTGCCGCACCATCATCACCATGCCGGGCGCACCAGCCCGCCAGCAGCGCCGCGGCACGCGCCGGTTCGTCCAGCGCCAGCGCCAGCCGCGCCGCCAGCAGCGGGGCATCGCGATACCCTGGCTCACGCGCCAGGACCCGCCGGTAGAGTTCATCCGCCGCCCGCCGGTCGCCGCCCGCCTCAGCCAGCCGCGCCCGCACATACTGCACCGGGAGCGCAGTGTCGGTTGCCACCGCGAGCAATTCGCGCGCCGCCGCCACCTCACCGGCATCGTACAGCGCCACCAGCAGGGGACCGGCCTGCCGCATGCCGGCGGCGGGATCAAGCTGCCGTGCCCGCCGCAAGCTCTGCGCCGCCGCTGCCGGCGCACCCGCCGCCAGTTCGCCCTCGCCCGCGGCCTGCCACAGCGCCGCGCTCGCGGTGTCGCACTGCAGGCCCAGCCAGGCCTGCGCCCGCACCCGGTCCGGCATCGTCGCCACCGCCGGACACCCGGCCAGCACCGCCCGCAGCACGGCCGCGCGCGGCGCACAGCGCAGCAATTCACGCAGGACAGTTTCCCGCTGCGCTGCCGGCAGCGTGCGGTCCAGCGTCCGCCATGCCGCCAGCGCCCGCTCAACCGGCACCGGTTGGCCCGCCGCCGCCTGCGCACGAAGCGCCGCCAGCGGATCGCCCGCCGACCGCGCCTGCGCCACCGCCGGGGCCAGACCCGGGTCGCGGCGTTCCGCCGCGCGCAACAGTTCTTCCGCCCGGGCGCCATCACCGTCGGCGGCGGCCAGCATGCCGGCCAGCAGCTGCATCCGGGCACTGTCGCCGAAACGCGCGCGAGCATCGTCCGCCAGCCAGCGCGCGCGCGCACGATCGTGCCCCGCCAGCGCCGCCTGCACCGCGGCAGTAAACAGTGCCGGTGACGGCGCCAGCGCAATCAGCGCATCAAACAGCTGCGCCGCCGGCGGCGGGGCGGCAGCCGCCAGCGTCAGCAGTTCCGCTTCTGACGGCAGCGAACCGCGCCGGGCCGCCTGCCGGCACGCGTCGGCCGCCTCATCCGCAGCGCCCGTCGCCGCCAGTGCCCGCGCCTGCGCCAGCAGAACCGACACCGGCCACTGATCGCGGGTGGCGGCATGCCGGGAAAACAGCGCCTGCGCCCCCGCCGCATCGCCGTCATGCACCAGCAGCTGCGCGCGGAGCAGATCCGCCTCGCGGCCGGCCGGCAGTCCCGTGAGCAGCTGGCGCACCTGCGCCACATCGCCCCGCGTCAGCGCCACCTGCGCGCGCAGTTCGCGCCCGCCGGCGTCGCTCTCCGGAACCAAATCGAGCCAGGCCTGCGCCCCGGCCGCGTCACCGCGGGCCAGCAGCAGGCGCAACGCCAGCTGTGCCGTTGCCGGCGTTGCCGTGCCCGTCTGGCGCGCCGCCGCACAGACCGCCAGCGCCTGCGCGCCGGCGCCACGCGCCGCCAGCAACCGCGCCGCCTGTTCCTGAACCGCCGGTGAATCAGGCGCCAGTTGCCGCGCCTGTTCGCAGTACTCGACGCCAGCACTGTCGCGGTGCAGGGCCGCCAGCATCAGGGCCAGCGGTGCGGTCCGCATTCCGCCGCGCCACGCGGCTGCGCCATCGGCACCGGCCGCCGCGCTGTCTCCCGCCGCCAGCGCCAGGGTGCTGCGCAGCAGGTAATCATCCGCCGTCAGGTGCGGCACCTGCCGCAACCGCGCCAGCGCCAGTGCCGGCTGCGTCACCGCATCGAGCCGGGCCAGCGCAACCTGCAACCGCGCCGCACCGGGCTGCTGCTGCAGGCCTGCCGTCCAACAGGCACGCGCCCCGGCAGCATCGCCGCGGGCCAGTGCCAGCCGGCCGCGCAGCCAGTTTCCCTCCATCGTCGCTTGTGCCGCTTCCGCCCGGGTCAGGCACTGCTCCGCCCGGGCCAACCGATCCGCCAGCAATGCCGCGCGACCGGTCCCGCGCCATGCCGCGGCCAGCTCGGCCGCCGGCACCGCCATTCCCGCCGCCTGCGCCTTGGCCAGCGCCGCCGCCGCTTCCGGATAATGCCGCGCGCCCAGTTCCGCCCGACCCGCCAGCAGCGCCACCACGCCGGCCGGAGCACCACCCCAAGCGGCCCGCAGCGCGCGCGCCGCACCATGATAGTCGCGACCGGCCAGCAGCGCCCGTCCCAGTTCGCAGTTCGCCGCCGGCAAACCGGGACGCAGCGCCAGCGCCTGGCGCGCATGCTCAGCCGCTGCCGGCGCATTCGCACCCGCCAGCGCGGCCCGAGCCAGCGCCAGCTGCGCCAGCACGTGATCGCCGCCGGAGCGGAGCATGTGCCGTGCCAGTTCCGTCACCTGCGACCAGTGTCCCAGCTGCTCATGCACCCGCAGCAGGCGCACCGTCAGTTCGGCGGACGGCGCAGCCAGCAACGTTGCGGCACGAGCCAGCGCCGGCAGCGCCAGTTGCGGCAGTCCGGCATCCTGCCAGGCCGCGCCCAGTGCCAGCCAGAGCTGAGGCGCCGTATCTGCGGCATGCCGCTGCAAAAATTCCGCAGCCAGGCGCGCATCCGCCACCTGGCGCAGCAGCAGCGACCAGTTGACCAGTGCGCTCGCCTCGCGGCCGCCCGCCGCCAAATAGCGGCGCAAATGGGCGGCATACGCCGGGGTGTCATTGTCGATCCGGGCCAGTTCCGCCCGCACCAGCAGGGCGCGCGGATGCTCGCCCGCCGCCGCCAGGGCGGCAACCGCACCGACCCGGTCGCCGCTGCGCGCCAGCGCCTCACCGAGCAGCGCCTGCATTTCCGGGCCGGCAGCCCCGGCGGCCACCGCCGCCTGCAGCGCCGCCACCGCCGCCGCCGCCTCGCCCCGCGCCAGCCGCACCCGGCCCTGGGTCAGGCGGATTCGCGCCACTGCCGCCCGCCCCTGTCCGCCCGGCGCCGCGGCCAGCCGTGCCGCCAGCGCCTCCGCCTGTCCTTCCCTGCCGGCGGCAAGATACTGGTCTACCAGCCGTTCCGCCACCGTTGCGTCCCACCCCAGCGCGAGACCCTGTTCCGCCGCCGCCGCCGCGCCGGCCGCATCGCCGTCCGCCCAGGCGATGGTGGCGCGCAAAAACTGCCCGCGCGCGTCGCGGGGCCGGCGGGCCACAGCGTCCGTCGTCCAGTATTTGGCCTGGGCCCGGTCACCCGCCGCCAGCGCCGCTGCCGCCGCATCGAGCAGCAGCTCCGGGGTTGTCTCCAGCCGCAGCAGCTCGCGCCAGCAGGCCAGCGCTTCGGCCGGCCGGCCCGCAACGGCTGCTGCCTGACGCAAGGCCGCACGCTCGCCGGTCAGCTGCCAGACCCGCCGATACGCCGCCATCCGCTCCGCTGCAGCCGCCGTCGGTTCGCCGGCCAGCGCCCGCCACAGGCCGGCATTATCCGGCCAGCGCCGGGTTGCCGCTTGCAGCACCGGCACCGCCTCGGCCGCACGGCCTGCGGAACGGTATTGTTCCGCCAGCGCCACGGCAAATTCGGGACGCGGCTGCTGTTGCCAGAGCTTTTCCGTCAGGGCCAGCGCCAGCGGCTGGTCATGCCGCCGCAAGAACGCCAGCGCCGGGGCAAATTCGCGCCAGTCATCCGCGCGCGCCTGCAGCGCCGCCCGCACCTGCGCCAATGCCGCCGCCGGGTTCTCCGTTTCGTCAATGCGGAACAAGTACCAGTGCGCCAGCGCCGCAACTGCCGGCGCCGGATTCGCCGCCAGCGCCGCCGCCAGTTCCTGGCGGGCGGCGAGGCGCTGATTCTGGACGAGATAAATATAGCCGATATTGAGATGCACCGCCGCATCGTTGGGCGCCACCGTCAGCACCTGCACATAATCGTTGAGGGCCGCATCCCAGCGCTGCTGCTGCTGCAGGGCCTGGCCGCGAAGATAGCGCGCGCGCATGTTGTCCGGCTGGCGGATCAGCAGGCGGTCAAGCAGCGCCTGCGCCCGGGCCGGCTGGCCCGCCTGCAGCAGGGCCTGCGCCGCCGCATAGTCGTCGGCCGCCGCCGGGAACACCGCCGCCGCCAGCACCAGCACCAGCGCCGCGAGGCAGCGTGCCGCAAGCCGGTTCACGGCAGGCGCAGCGGCGCCAGTTCGCCGGGCAACTCGATTTCACTTTCGCCAACCAGCATATCGCGTGCCTGCAGCAATTCGCCGTCGCCGGCGCTGCCGGTCAGGACGAGCATGCGCTCCGTTCCGGCTCCCGCGCGGATCGCCGCACGCACGGGCAGGATGAGCCGGGGCAGTTCCTCAAACCGGCAGGTGATGAACACCCCGTCCGCCAGCAGCTTCACATCCGTCACCATGCCGACGGCGGCAGCGCCCGCCATCACCCGGTCGCCCGCCTGCAGGCCGTCCGCCGTCGGGCAGCGGACATACAGCAACCGGGTGACTGCCGGCACTCCGCCGGATGCATCATGACGCCGCCACCAGGCCATTGCCAGTGCCGCTGCCGCCAGCAGGATGAGCAGCGCCAGCAGCTGCCGACGCCGGCGCGGAGACACCGGCACACCGCCGGCCTCAGCCATGCCCGCCTCGTTGACACCACCACCGCTGTCGGGTATTGTCATTTTCCGCTCCCGGCGCAAGTGTAACTCACCGTCGGGGCATGGTCAAGGAATCCCTTTCAGGTCATCATCGAGCGGAAAGCTGATCCGGCCTTCCCGGCCGGTCTGGCGCACGGTCACCCCGGCCGCCTGCAGCGCGGTCAGCGTCGCCGGATGCGGAAAGGAAAAGCGATTCCGCAGCGGCGCAGTGACCACCGCCACCTGCGGCCGCACCGCCGCCAGCAGCGCCGGCAGCCGGTCATTGTGCGCCCCATGATGCGGCAGCTTGAGCGCCGTCGCGGTCAGCGGCAGCCCCAGCGCCAGCAGGGAATCAACGCCCGCCTCTTCGATGTCCGCGGCAAAGAGAAACGCCTGCCGCCGCGTGACCAGCCGCACCACCAGCGAACGGTCATTGGTCGAGGCGCCGCCAGGCGGGAAAATGGTCAGCGTCCCCTCCCGCCACGCCAGCGTCATCACCCGGTCAACCGGCTGCTGCCGCACACCCGCCGCCGCCAGTGCCGCCACGGCCAGCTGCGACGCTGTGTCCGCACCCGTCCAGTCGCGGTGCAGCACCACGCCGACCGGCACTTCCCGCAGCAGCAGCGGCAATCCACCGCAATGATCCTCGTCGGGATGCGTGATGATCACCCGGGCCAGGCGGTTGACCCCCCGCACCCGCAGCTGCTGCAGCAGCAGGCGTGCGCCCGTCGCCGGTCCGGCATCGATCAGCATGTCTTCATCGCTGCCATGCAGGAGAACGGCATCACCCAGGCCGACCTCACAGATGTCGACCCGCGGCGGGACCGTCTGCACCAGCGGCAGTGCCAGCAGCGCCGCCAGCGCCAGCAGCCAGACCGCACGCCGGCGCAGCGGCGGCCAGAGCACCAGCAGCAGCAGGGCATAGACCGCGCCCTGCCACCACACCGGCGGCGGCGGCAGGTTCACATGCCGCCAGCAGCGCTCGCCCAATTCGGCCACCGCCTGCAAGCCGTCGACCTGGGCGGCAAAGAGCGCCGCGGCGGGTGACGCCAGCAGCGGCCACGGCACAACCGCAATCAGCGCCCAGACCAGCAGCCAGGCAAAGGTCGGCAGCAGGATGATGTTGACCGCCAGCGCAGCCGGCGCGCAGAAATTGAAATAGTGCAGCATGAGCGGCGTCGCCGCCAGTTGCGCCACCGCCGCCAGGGCGGGTGCGCCCCACCACGCGACAGTCAGCCGCGGCCAGTTGGCGGCCGCCCAGACCAGGAAAAAGGCGACGACAAACGACAGCTGGAAACCGGGGGCGAACAGCGACCACGGATCCGCGAGCAGAATCAGCACGGCCGCCAGCGACACCGTATGCACCCCGATCACCGGCCGCGACAACAGCGGCGGCAGCAGGGCCGCGAGCAGCATGAGCGCGGCCCGCGCCACCGACGGCTGAAAACCGACGAGCAGGGCATAGGCCGCCACTGCCGCACCCGTCCACACCAGGCGCGGCCAGCGCGGCAGGAAAAAGCCGAGGCCCGCCGCCAGCCACGCCACCAGGCCCACATTCAAACCCGACACCGCGAGAATATGGCCCAGACCCGCCACCTGCAGGCGCTGCTGTTCTTCGGGATCAAGTCCCGCCTGTTCACCGAAAAAGAACGCCACCGCCCAGTCGCCGCGCGCACCCAGCGCCGTGCGCGTATGCTCGCGCGCCATCCGCCGCCAGGACCACAGCCGCGCGCGCCACCCCGGCTCGCCCGCCTGCACCAGCCGCACCGTGCGCAGCGTTGCCAGCCCGGCATACCCGTTGCGACCGAGGTGCGCGTGATAGTCGAAACCGCCCGGCCAGCGCGCGCCAAGCGCTTCCCGCACGGCGCCCGCCGCCTGCCATACCGCACCGGGCGCAGACGTTGCCGTATCCGGCATGGTCACCAGCAGCGGCACCCATTCCCCGTCCCGGGATAATGCCGCGCCGTACCGTCCGCCGCCGGCGTCGGCAGTCACCCGCACCAGGCCATCGAACTGACGGCGCAGCGCCAGTTCCACCGGCAGGGTCGGCAGCGGGGCCGCCGTCACCACCAGCCAGCCGGCCATCACCCCCGGCAGCGACGGCAGGACCGTCGCTGTGCGCCCGGTCGCCAGCCAGCCGGCACCCAGCACCAGCGCGGCCACCACCACCGCCGTTGCCGTCGGCGCAGCAGCGTTTGCCTCCGCACCGATCCCCGCCACCAGTCCGGTCAGAAACCAGAGCAGCGGGTAACGGCTCACGCAGTTACAGCGTCACGCGATCACGCAACGCGGCCAGGGTTTTGTCGCCGATACGCGGAATATTGCGCAGTTCATCAAGCGAACGCAAGCGACCCACCTTGGCGCGATACTCAAGAATCGCGTCGGCGGTTTTCGGCCCGATCCGCGGCAGGGTCAGCAATTGCTCACGGGTGGCGGTGTTCAGATTGATTTGGTCACCGGCAGCGACGCTATTCGCTGCCGCGCGTTCCGGCGTGTTCCCGGAAGCCGGCACCGCGTGCCGGCGGGGAAGATGGAGCAGGTCGCGATCCGTCAGCGGCGCGGTCGCCGTAAACCGTCCCGGCAGCAGTTGCGGCGGGACATAAATCGTCGTATCCGCGTGCAGCGGCACCTCGAGTGTCAACGCCGCGCTGCGCGCGGCATCCGTCAGGCCGCCGGCCCTGGCCAGCGCGGCGCGCAGGGTGCTGCCGGCCGGCAGCTGATAACAGCCCGGTGACCGTACCTCTCCTTCAATCGTGACGGATATTATCGCAGGCGGGACAACTGCAGGAGGCGCAGCCGAATCATTGGCCGGCGGGGCAACCGCTACCGGCGGCAGCGGCAAATCCGGGGGTCGTGACCGGACAAACCACCACCAGCCGCCGCCGGCAATTGCCAGCGCCAGCAGCAACGCCATTCCCTGCCGCTGCTGCAGATCCGCCATGGCGGCCTCCTGCCGGCGCGCACGCGCCGGCGGCTACCGAACCAGTGTAAAATGACCGATCGTTTCGTTCCCGCTTATATCAGTAATGATCAGCAAATAGGTGCCGCTGGCGACCTTGCCCCCGTTATCAGTGCTGCCGTCCCAGTCAACAATGCCATCTTCACCGATTTCGTTCTGCCCGAATTCGCGCACCTGCATTCCGCGCAGATTGCAGATCCTGATGCGCCGCGCTTCTGATACCGGTTGCGTGCGGATACGCACGGTATTGCTGATGGCCAGGTTGAACGGATTGGGATAGGCAACCGCCGACCGGTTGCCCATCTGGTTGGCAAACGGTGTCAGCAGCTTGAACGTCATGAGCCCGCCGGAAGCGGAGATTTCGCTCACACTGATGCCGGAAGCATGGCCGTCGTACATGTTGGTGTTCGGGTTGCTGGTTCCGTCAAACAGCATCTTGTTGCCCGCATACCAATAATCAAGCGCATCCCCGTCATTATCCATGCGGTCGAGATGGTCGAACCCGCTTGAGTCAAGCCCGTCGGCGCATTCGACGTCAACCGTTTTGTGGGAGCGATTGTCATTCGGCCGGCTCGGATTGGCGGCGTACACCGCCTCGTCGACGTGATAAATCAGCAGGCCGGTGCCGGGCAGCAGGGCGTCAAACCCCGTTTTTTGCCGGTTTTCAATGAGGAAGTACTCCGTCGTGTTGTTGAGGGTCAGCGGCACCTGGAGCGCCGCCGCAGTATTCTCGACCTGCGCCAGGGTCTGCATCCCGAACGTCGCCGTCGTCGGCGACAGCCACCCCAGCTGCTTCTTCGACCAGGCGGAAAGCTGGGCGGGTTGCCGGCTGGGCACCGCCCCGAGATAATTGCCCATAGCCATCAAATCATAGTTGCCGACACCGTAACTGGTGTAGGTGTAATCATAGAGGTCGGGCAGGCCCAGCACATGGCCGTACTCATGGCAATGCACCCCGATTTCAGCCGTGTTCGACGGCTCCAGTTCACGCGAAATGTAATACGAATTTACCTTGACCCCGTCGCCGGTCATGTATTCATGCTCGTTAAGCGCCCACGCATGCGGCCAGAATTTGTCCAGCGAGCCATCGGCATCACCGGCAAAAACGATCGCCACCCCGTCGACATAGCCGTCATGGTCCATGTCGAATTGCGAAAAATCGACCCGGTTGTCAATCGCCCTGGTCACATACTCGACCAAGCCCTGGCTGTTCTGCGGATACGCCCCCATCCCGCTCGCGCCATTGCAGAAATACGCGTAAGTATTGCCGCTGTCAATCGTCGTCACATCCAGCCAGTCGCCGCCGCCGGCATTGCCGGTCACCGTGGCCAGAAAATTGAATTTCCCGTACGACACCTCATTGTAATAGTCGTGCATGCTGCCGACGCCATTATATGCCGCGCCGTTGAACAGGGTGTTGAATGCGGCGATGTTGACGGTATTGAACGGCCCGGCCCCGCTCCATTCGCACAGCACCACCAGCAGTTTGCCGTTGGCTCCCGGCGCCGCCGCCGGCGCCGCCGCCACCGCCCGGCGGGCCGCAGTCAGCCGCGGCGCCCCCCGCATACCCGGCGCCACCGGCACGGTTTCCGACGTCGTGGCCCGCAGATGCAGCGCGAGTTCCGCCGGGGGTTGGGCATCAGCGCGCACCCCGGTGGATACCAGCGCCCCCCGTTCCAGTCCGGCGTAATACCAGACCCCGTCGCGACCGTCACGGATGATGGCATAGCCGTCCGCAGTTTCGTGCAGCAGTTGACGCTCATCACCCCAGAGCCGGACGGAAAAGACCGTGCCGGCGGGTTGATGATACGTCTATCACACACCCCGATTAGCCGGCGCCGCCAGCGCTGAAACCGCCAGCAGCATAACCGCAAGCCCGGC
>CAZFBR010000016.1:0-25983 GCA_964517215.1 uncultured bacterium | reverse complement strand
TCGGCGGGCACAGCATCGAGGACGATACCGTCAAGTTTGGATTGGCGGTTACCGGCCGCATCCATCCGCGCGCGGCGCTGCGCAACAACACCCCGCGGCCCGGCGATACGCTCATCCTCACCAAGCCGCTCGGCACCGGCATTATCAACGCGGCCCTGCGCGGCGAGCTGGCCGACCCGGCTGCGCTCGACGCCGCCCTGCGGTCGATGACCACGCTCAATCGCGACGCCGCCCGGGTGGCGCTCGCCCACGGCGCCTCCGCCTGCACCGATGTGACCGGATTCGGCCTGCTCGGCCATGCGGCGGAAATGGTGGTCAATACCGGCGCCGGCCTGACCATCTCCTTCGCCACGCTTCCGCTTCTCCCTCTGGTCGTGGAGTATGCCCGCACCGGGTTGATCCCCGCCGGCGCCTATCGCAACCGCGAGTTCCGCTCCGCGATGGTGCGCGGGCTTGACCAGCTGCCGCGCGAGTTCGGCGATATCATGTTCGACCCGCAAACCTCGGGCGGCCTGCTCTTCGCCGTTCCGCCCGCCGCAGCGGGCCCGGCACTCAAGCAGCTCACCAGCGCCGGCCTGACCGCCGCCGCCATCGGCACCGTCACCGACGATGCCGGCTGCATTACGGTGGCGCCGTGAGCGACCTGTTCGTCCTGACCTTTCACACCACGCACGGTGCGCTGCGCACCGCCGAGGCCTGCTGCGACGCCGGCCTGCCGCATGAAACGATCCCCATCCCCCGCGCACTCAGCAGCGAATGCGGTTTTGCCGTGCAGATTGGCCCGGTCGCTGCCGACGCCCTGTCCGGCATCGTGCGTGCCAATCATTCCCGTATCGCCGGCTGCTACCGCGTGGTGCCCGGCCAGCCGCAACCGACCTATCAGTTGCTCCCCTTTCCGGAGGAATGCAAATGAAACCATTCTTCGCGTCATCCGCCGGCATTATCGCCGTCGGCATTGTCATCGGCATCATTGCGCCGCTGTTGCAGTATGCCGGCAATCCCGGCAATATGGGCATTTGTGTCGCCTGTTTTGAGCGAGATATCGCCGGCGCCCTGCATCTGCACCGCGCGGACATTGTGCAGTACCTGCGTCCGGAGATCATCGGGCTCGTCCTTGGCGGCCTGCTGGCGGCGCTGCTCACCGGCGAGTTCCGCGCGCGTACCGGTTCCGCGCCCGCGCTGCGCTTTCTCTTCGGCATGTTCGCCATGATCGGCGCTCTCGTCTTTCTCGGCTGCCCGTGGCGCGCCCTGCTGCGCCTCGCCGGCGGCGATGCCAGCGCGCTGGTCGGGTTGGCGGGGTTGGCGGCGGGCATTGTGCTCGGCACGCGGTTCCTCGCCCGCGGCTACAACCCCGGGCGCAGTTATCCCGCCCCCTGGCTGGCCGGCAGCGTGCTGCCGTTTCTCGCCCTGATCCTGCTCGCCTTCCTCATCCTGCAGCCGTCGTTCATCGCCGCCAGCAGCAAGGGCCCCGGCGCCATGCACGCGCCGGCCGGCTGGTCGCTGCTCGCCGGGCTGGTGATCGGCATGCTCGCCCAGCGTTCGCGTTTCTGCACGGTTGGCGGCTTCCGCGACCTGTTCCTGATCCGCAACGGCCATCTGCTGCGCGGCGTGCTCGCGCTGCTGGTCACCGCGCTGCTGGTCAATCTGCTGCTGGGACAGTTCCATCCCGGTTTCGCCATCGCGCCGGGAAAACCGCAACCGGTGGCACACACCAACCAGTTGTGGAATTTCCTCGGCATGCTCCTCGCCGGCCTCGCCTTTACCCTTGCCGGCGGCTGCCCCGGCCGCCAGCTCGTGCTGGCGGGCGAGGGTGACGGCGATGCTGCGGTCTTTGTGCTCGGCATGGTGGCGGGCGCTGCCGCCGCCCACAACTTTGCGCTCGCCAGTTCAGCCGCCGGCCCGGGCGCCAATGGTCCAGTCGCGGTTTTTATCGGCCTGGCGTTCTGTCTGCTGGCCGGCATCATCCTGCGCGACCGGGAGGCATAACCAGTGGCGACGATTATTGACGCCCGCGGGCTCGCCTGCCCGCAACCTGTAATCAAAGTGAAGCAGGCGCTGGAGCAGGGGGTCACCGCCTGCACCGTAATGGTTGACAACGCGGCGGCGCGCGAAAATGTCGTACGCTTCGCGGAAAATGCCGGCGCCATCGTCGATGGCGTGATCGCCGACCGCGGCGAGTTCCGCATCGCCATCCGCACCGGCGCAGCCGGCACAGCGCCCATTGCCGCCGCCACGCCCGTGCCCCCCTGCCCGCTGCCGGAGACCGCCGGCAAAACCGTGCTGATCGGCAGCGACCAGCTCGGTCGCGGCAATGACGAACTGGGCGCGCTGCTGATGAAGGCGTTCCTCTTCGCCCTGACCCAGTGCGACCGCAAGCCGCGCCGGATCATCCTGATGAACCACGGAGTGCGCCTTGCCGTCGTCGAGCCCGAGGCGGTCGGCCGCCTGCGCCAGCTCACCACGGCAGGGGTGGAGCTCCTCGTCTGCGGCACCTGCCTCGATTTTCTGCAGCTGAAGGACGCATTACAGGTCGGCACTGTCTCCAACATGTACAGCATCGCGGAGTGCCTGCTGGACGACAGTGACACCGTCATGATCTGACCGTGCCGCAACCGCTTCCTGACCAGCGACGGCAACCACATCCGGCCGCGGTCAATGTCTGGTGCGGCAGCACCCCGCGCAGCGTGCCGTGTCTATTATTCTGCCGTTCGCCCCGCTCCTCTTCGCCGGTGCCAACGCGCACGGCCCGGCTCTGGGCAGGAATCGATCTCAGCTCGCGGGCAGTCAAGTTGGCGGTGGTTGCTGTCGCGACACACCCATGCATTGCGCCGGCGCTGATGCCAGCACACTTCCTGCACTTGGCTTGCGATTTGCCTGATTGCCACAACCACAGCCGGACCGATTATGATGCAAAGAGCTGCAACATTCCGATAAATCTTGTGGTATAATAATCAGGTAGACGATAAAGGCGCGGCCGTTTCAGCCGCGCAAAGCCGCGGCTCGTTGTTTTCCCCGACCGCCGGGCTGCCGAAACTACCACAGTTCGGCGCCGGGTGCTGTTGTGTGGGCGCTCATTCGGGGGTGCACTCATGTGCGACGGGATTTGCGAAATACTTTCCACCGGCAGGCAGTCTGCCATCCCGCCCGCGCCGGCTATCGGCAAAGGGTATTGGTACGACACTGTCCCTGCCCGCTTCGCGCGAGTCATGTACTCCCGCACCAAGAACCGCATTTCCCTCAACCTTGCCGCCGCCTGCAACCGCGGCTGCAGTTACTGTATTCAGGAAAAAGATGCATGGTATCGCGCGCTGCGTGAAAAGGCCGCCGCAGCCGTCATGGACAGCCGGAACAGCGAACCGCCTTTGTCAGAAGCTGCCGTCATCATGCCGGGTGAAGCGCCGGCGTTCGCCTATTCACTGTTCGATTGTTCGGACTATTTCCTCCTGCGCCGTCAGCCGTACTACCGGGCAGCGCTCGACAGTGTCCTGCGAATGTTCTGCCGGCCGGCCGGCAATGGTCGGGCGGGCACGCGATTTTCCGATCAGCAGGTAATGCTCACCGTACGGCCCGGACCCGGCGATCAGGTCGACGGCTGGCTGCTGGCCATGCATCATGCCTGCCGCCTGACCATGTTTGTCAGTTTTGGCTCGCTCAATGCAGCGACGGAGCCCGACACATTCCGTGACCGGCTGCGATTCATGATCGGGGCCAGGCAAGCCGGCCTGCATGTCGTGCCGCTGTTCAAGCCGCTGGTAACCGAATGGTTTGATCTCGCTCGCGCGCACGACCTGCTTGCGGAAATCGTCAATGCGGCGGACAGCGTGGTGGCGGGCGGCCTGAAACTGACACCGGCGTTGGTGCGGAATCTGCGGCGCGCCGGAGTGGCCGTACCGATTCAGCCCTACAGCGAATCCGCCGCGTACCTCGACCGCGGCCTGCTGGCGGTATTTGCCGCGGCAGTGCGTGCGCTGAAGCCGGTGAGTGTCTACAAGCATCGGCTGTGCGCCATGTATGAATACTACCGTCTGCCCTGCCGAACGGATTGCCGCGAGCGTGAATTCTGCAGCAAGCGGCCACCACTACCCGCTCCGTCCCCGGATGCCCGCCACGCCGCATTTGCTGCAGGAACATCACCGGCAACCGGGCCTTACTGACGAAGTTTGCCGTATGATACTTGCCCATGAAGAATTCGGGGATCGCCAGTCATCGCCGCACGGACGCATTGATCCTTCGCGATTGCTGCCACGTTTCATTTTGCCGCCAAACAACCAGCGCACGGCAGCACGCCGTGCCGGCAGTGCCGCATAGCCGCGTACCGTTACCCGATTGCTTTGACCGCACCTATTCATGGTTTCCTGTTTTTCAGTTGAAGACCACCATCGCGGCTCATCAGTGGTGGTGCGGCCATTGCCAGACGATTCCGATCCACCCGGCAAATCCGTCAAAGTGCTGCCGAAAAGTTCCAGTACTTGAAGGTGAATATGACCCCGAAATTGGTGATCTAACTGAACAACAGTAACCGTCGCCGAATTGCCGGGCGATTATCCCAACGCGCTATTCCTAACGGCGCAAAATAGTCAATGGTGGTGGTAACGATAAGAAGGATTTACTCCATCCGCCATGACATAAAAAAGATAGCTGCGTCAAAAGCATGATATTGCGCCAGTGCTGCGTAAGACACCAATAAAGGGTACCGACAACCACAAAATAGTGATGCAGGTGAAACTGTTGAAACCCATTATCCGATTCCGGTCCTGATGCCGAATGGCCGCCTGATGGCGACACACTTGCCGCACGAACGCCGGGGACAATACCATCCTCTTCCGTGGTTGTCGACCGGAAAACAGCCGGCACGCATAACGTCATCCACCAGCACCGCTGCCCGAAATCAAGGGTGGCCGCTGCGCCCAACCGTACCGTTCCTCATTGCCGTTCAGCCTCAGCCCGCCATCCCCGCCGACAGGCATTTTGCGTCACTTTTTTCCCTTTTTCTCGCGTGCCGGCGTGCCGGCGGACGGCAATTGGCAGGTGTCGCCGTCGCAGAACTGTTCCGTCACCGTGTCGTGATGGGCGAAATGACGACCTTGGGTGAAGGGTTTGACCTTCGCCAGCCGCCGCCGGTATTCCGATTCGCTGATCGCCTCGACCGGCATCTGCTTGAACGCGCCGCCCGCATGCCGCGGCAAAAAGGAGATCCCCTTGAGCTGGTACTGGTAATGGTCCAGCGCATGCGCGATCTGCGGCCCTTCGCGTTCGGGATCGAAGGTCACCGTCGCGCTCACCTGATTGTCCGCCCATTCGCGCTGCATGAACGCCGCCATCGCCAGCTGTTCCCACATGCTCACCTCATGCTCCGCGCGCACCCCCTCGCCGTAATCGACGGGAAATTCCGCCACCACCGCGTGTTCACGGTCTTCCGCCGCCGGCTCGAGGTGATAGCCGTGCTCCGCCAGCAGCCGGGTCAGCGGACTCCCCTTCGGCAGGCGCACCCGGCGGATCACGAACCGCGCCACCGGCCAGTGAATGCCCGGCGTCGCGCCGGCGAGCAGCGAAACCGAGCCCGACGGCTTGACCGAACTCATTTTTACCGACTGCGGCACCGCCAGCCAGTCGGCGTAGATGCGGTCCCAGCGGCGCAGTTCGGCGTAGCCGTCGCGCGCCCATTCGCGCAGGGTATGGATGCCGTGCTTCGCCACGAACTGCTGGATGCCGCTCAGCGAGCAGCCGATGCGGCGGTTGCGCAGCATGACGCGGTTGGTCTCCGGCCAGTGCGTCGGCAGCAGCGTCACCGTCTTGGCATACAGATAGGCGAACTTGATCGTGCGCAGGAAATCCTCTTTCGACTCGTGCCGGAACGGAAACAGCTCGACCAGACAGCAGGTCTCGTAGCTTTCCAGCGTCTGCTCGCAGCAGGGATTGGCCCCCGCCGCGCGATGGTCCTTATGGTCGGGCGCATCGCCCAGCCGCGAAAAGGCGCGCATGTTCTCCAGCCAGATGTACCCCGGTTCGCCGTTGTGCCGCGTGCGTTCCGCCGCGGCGCGGTAGTCCATCCCCAGCGGCGCAAAAACCGAATTGTTCGAGGTCCAGCCGAATTCCTCGCGGCGCGGGTTCTTGCGGTAATCCTTCAAGTCAAGATACTCCTCCGCGTCATGCGGCCCGAAGACGATCTCCGCCGTGCGGCGCACATTGCCCGAAACCACGCAGCGCCCGATTATATTCATGACGTCAACGATGGCTGTGGCGGTAATCGCCTTGCCACGCAGCGGCGCAAGCGTTTTCTCGATCAGCCGGTGCATATCCTGCAACGGCTGCGGCCCGCCGCTGATCCCGCCAAAGCCGCGAATCGGCACGCCGGCGGGCCGGATGCGGGAATAGTCAAACAGCGGCTTGCGCTCGCCGTGCAACCAGGCCAGCAGCTGCCGGCACAAGCTGTCCACCCAGCCTTCGCGGCTGTCGGCAATGACCACCGGCTCCGGCTCGCCGTCGGCGCAGCCGCGCACGGTCACCGTTCCCGCGCCCAGCACATCGAACCCGACCCCCACCCCCAGCATACTCATGTCCATGAGGAATGCAAACGGCCGCGCCGGGTCCTGTTTCAGGTTGGCGGTGCTGATGAAGGCGCAGTTGTTCAGCGCCGCCGCCAGGTTGCGCTCCTCGGTGATCGGCGAGCCCATCGCCCACAGCCCGCGCCCGGGCGGCAGGAATTTCATCGAGAACATGCGTTCGTACATTTCCTGCGCGGAGAACTGCGCCTTCTGCGGGATCCAGCCGAGCCGCAGCCCCTCGACATGCCGGCGCTGCTGCTCATAGGTCCCCTCAACCACGCGCGCCACGGTCTGGTGCCAGCGCTCATTGTCGCCGCCGTCGTTGCGCGAATAGGAGCGCAGATATACGAGCAGTCCCAGCCCGTTAAACCCGAACGGCGGCGTGCGCCGGGCGTAGCCTTCCAGAAACTGCGGCGACAGTTTGAACTTCCCCTCTTTGGTGTACGGCGTCATCGTCCCCTCCCGGCGCGACCCGCGTTGGCAGCACGCGATATTGTATCATTAGTATCAATATACACATTATGCCCATTACCGTCAAACGCGGCACGGCGCGCCGGACAACCGGTCGGCATCACACGGAATACCCGTGCCGTCGGCCGCCCCGCTGGCGGACCGGTTCAGCGCGGTTCTGCGGCTGAATGCTGCAGCGTCACCCCGGGAAAACAGAACACTGCCGGCAGAAAACGCGGTAATCGTTCAGATAAACAGCGCGGTCAGCAGCCAAAACATCAGGGCCCCCACCAGCGCCGCGGCGGGGAGGGTGAGAAACCAGGCGGTGACCATGCGTCCCGCCACCTTCCAGCGAACAGCGGACAGACTGCGCACCGATCCCGCCCCCAGCACGGCCGACGAAATGACATGGGTCGTGCTGATGGGGGCGCCGAAATGCGTCGCCCCCTCGATTACCAGCGCCGACGCGGTCTGAATGGCGAACCCGTGAATCGGTTCCATGCGGAAGAACTTGCTGCCCAGCGTCTTGACAATCCGCCAGCCGCCGGTAACCGTGCCCAGCACCATAACCGTGGCGCAGGCCAGTTTTACCCACAACGGCACCGCCAGCTCCGGATTCCGCCCGAAAATATACAGTGCCAGGGCAATGAGCCCCATGGTTTTTTGCGCATCATTCATGCCGTGGCTAAACGCCATTACCGACGACGAAAAGATCTGCAACCGGCGGAACAGGCGGTTGGCGGGCCGCGGTCGCGCACGCACACTCAGCCAGGTCAGTCCCAGCGTGGCGCCGTACCCCACCAGCAGTCCGGCCAGCGGCGAGGCAAAGATCGGCACCACCACCTTGGTCATGATGCTCCCCACCTTCAGCATGCCGAACCCGCCATACGCGATACCGGCACCGATCAGTCCGCCCACCAGCGCATGCGACGATGACGACGGCAGGCCCAGCAGCCAGGTCAGGACATTCCAGGCAATCGCCCCCAGAACCGCAGCCAGCACGAGAAACTTGCAGCCCGCCAGCGCCGTAACATCGCCGCTGCCCGGGCTGATCTTTTCGATATTGACGATCCCGCTGACCACCGTCATCGCCACCGCCGTACCCATGAGCGCCCCGATAAAGTTGAAAACCGCGGCCATCACCACCGCCTGTTTCGGGGTCAGGGCGCGGGTGGCAATCACCGTGGCAATGACATTGCCGGTGTCATTGGCACCGTTGGTGTAGTCGAACACCAGCGCCGCACCGACAATAACAATCAGCAGCAGCGGCAGTTCAAGCATTCTTGATCCCAATCGCCTCCAGCAAGTAGGCAAACCGCTCGGTCGCGGCAAGCAGCATCTCGCAACGGTCGAGGATCTGCGCGCCGGTCAGCACATCGCTGTCAACGGTTACGCACTCATGCAATTCGCCCATCGCGGTCACCAGCAGATGGTCGCTCTCCGCCTTGAGGCGGATGACTTCCTGCATCGGCGCCGCCGCATAGCGGTCATGGGCGATGCCGTCGAGCAGCATGCCGCACTGCCCGATGATCAGGCCAAAATCGCCCAGCAGTTCCCTGAGAGCCGCGCGCTGGCTGCGCGAGCGATACAGGCCGATGCGCACCGCCACCGCCCGGATATCATTGAGGATTTCCTCGTAGCCGGTCGCGATGCGGAACACGTCCTCGCGCTCGATCGGCGTGATGAAGGTATCCGCCAGCAGCCGGGCAATCTCCCGCGCCAGCGCGTTGCCGTCCGTTTCCAGGGTATTGATGCGCCCGCAGAGTTCGCGCGGGTCGCCGTCCGCGCCGCACAGCGCCACCAGCGCCTCCGCCGCCGCAGCCACCTGCTGCTGCTGCTGCGCAAACAGCTCGAAGAATCTGATGTTCTTCGGGAACAGCGTGAATGCCATCACCCACCTCGTCCTGCGCGACATTTTCGTTGTCAGCCGCACGTTAATCAGGTGCAGTATAGCATAGGCTGCCCGCGCTATGCTAAACTGCACGCATGCGCCCCTTGTTCAGCACGGTCCTGTTCCTCGTCTGGTGCTGCCTCCCCGCCGCCGCGGCACCGTTCTACTGCCATGGCGCGTACGCGCCCGGTGCCCAGGTGCCGGTATGCAGTGACGGCGCCAACCTGCGCTTCTTCCCGTCGGTCAGCGCGCCGCTCATGGCCCGACTCCCCATCGGCACTTATGTCACGATCCGCTATCAGGACACCGCTACCTATACCACCGGCAATCACACAGAACCCTGGTATCGGGTCAGCTATCAATTGCGCGACGGTTCAATCATGAAAGGATATGTCTGGGGCGGAGCCCTGGCCAAAGCCGCTGTCTCGCTGCCCGACGGCAAACTGCTGGCCGTCGGCATCAGCCATCGCGACGCGTCCGGTCGCAAGATCTGCGTCGCCCGGGTGGCAGCGAACGGCACGATGGTCGCGCAGACCGCATTTCCCGCAATTGAAACGGACGGCGGCGCCACCTTCGGCTGCACGCTTGCTGCCGAACGCATTGATACCGCCGGATTCACGCCGTCCCTAACGCTGGTGCGTGTGTCCTTCACCTTTGAAGCGTGCGATTACGCCAACGGCGATATCCTGCTAACCTGGAATGGCCACCGGCTCGAGTGCGGGCCGGCGTTGCTGCGCTGCGGGAATGAAAACGGCACGCTCGCCACCACGCCGGTGTTCCCCGCCGATCCCGGCGGACAGTCCGACTGTCTGCTGCTGCATCAGATCTTCTGCCAATGGACCGGCGATACTGAACCGGCCCGCATCACCAGCGACGACACCGCGGTCTGGCGACTCGACCGCGACCGGCTGACCTTCCGCAGCGACACCGCTCCCCGATAAAAACCCGCCCCGGCAGGGGGCGGGTCACGGAACGAACCGTTAGCGGGTATTGGGCAGGCGCGGGGAGGGGAACGGCCGCGCGCCCGCCACCGCCGGCGGCAGGGTGCTGAGCATGCCGGTCTTTACCGCATCGCTCAGCCACGGCCGGCCGTAGTAAGCGCCCGCCTTCAGCGCGTCCGGCTTGAAGGAATCGTCAAATTTCGCCTGCGCGCCGTATCCCGTCTCGACGAAGTAGCGCAGCGGCCCGAGCTGCAGCGCGCCCGGCTGCGCCTGGTCCTGTTCCGGATGCGGCACGAGCAGGCCGCCGGGGGTCACGCGGAACCGCAGTTCGCGCAGCGTTTCGCCGTTCTCACGCAGTTTCACCACCCAGTTGCCGGGATGATCGGCCATGGCGATGAAATTGTCCGCCACCCCCTCGGTGCGCTTCGGTCCCCAGTAGATGTACGGCGCGAACCGGTAGCGCACCCAATTGTACTTGTTCTCCACCGCATTCCCCTGCGGCATGAAATAGAGGTCTTCCTGCTGCGCCACGCCGTCCACCGTCCCCTGCAGCACATCAAACCCCTGCGGCAGCGCCAGCGGCACGCTGTCGACCAGGATCTTGCAGCTGAAGTTGTTCAGGTTCTCGTCCGCGCGACGGGCCCAGGCAAACCACCACATGCGCGGAATCGCATACTGCTCGTCCAGTGCCAGCAGGACCACGCTCTGGGCCGGCAGAAAATCGTAGAGCATGGCGAATTTCCACAGGTGGCGGCCCGAGCTTTCATGCTGGGCGGCGCGCACCACCGTCACCTTGCGCACGGCCAGTACCCGGGTGGTTTCCGCCGTATCATCGTAGTACTTGAACGTGACGGTGAATTCACCGTCGCTGGTGATCAGCTTTTCCTCGTTCAGCGGCAGTTCAAAACTCTCGTAACACTGCCCTTCGCCCGGATTGTTTCCGGAAAGCCCGATCCGGTCGCTGCGCATGACCGTGCCGCCCTTCGCGAATTCGATGATCACCGCATCGCCCGGCCGGGTATGACCGAACAGACGCCCGCGCACCGTCGGCGCCCACCCCGGGTAGCGCGCCGGTTCCGCGGAATAGTCAGGACTCTGATTGAGCTGAATCGTCAGCGGTTCATCCGCCAGCACCGGCGCCCGGCTGCCGGCCTCCTTGAGCACCGCCAGGTAATTGTCCCACAACGTCGCAACTGTCGATTGCTCAAGCAGATCCAGCAACGGCACAGACGCAGCGTTCGTCTCCGCCGCCCCTGCCTGTCCCCCCGCCAGCAGCAGTCCCAGCACCATCATTGCGCATATCATTACTCCCCGCATCGTCTCCTCCTCAGCCAGTGATGCCGCCATTATAGCACATTTCCCGCCCGACATCCTTGTATCTTTTTTTACACTAATTTTCATGTTTCCTTTTAATTGCCAGCAGGTTATAATGCCAATGCCGTTGCTGACGAAACATAAATCTTGACTTTATTTCACGATAGTGGTAGAATTAATCAATGGGAAAGGAGAGGTGATCATGGGAGAAATGTCTCTGGGGAAGCGAATTGCAGAACGGTCGTATCAGCTCTTTCTGAAGCGGGGCGGCAAACACGGATACCACCAGCAGGACTGGCTGCAGGCGGAAAAGGAAATCCGGGCGGAAATGAAGGGCGCAACTGTTACCCCGAAAAAGGAAGTCGCCAAAACCGCGGCCAAGCCGGCCGTCAAGGCGGCGGCAAAACCGAAAAAGGCCGCCAAGGCCGCCAAGAAATCCAAGAAGTAATCGATCATCACGGCGCAATGCGCCGTCAGCAGCCGGCGGGGATTCTCCTGCCGGCTATTTTTTTGCCCGCCGCCGGTCCGCCGGCGGTGTGCCGGTCAGCAGCGGCAGGCAGTGATCGAGCAGCCAGTGCGCCAGTGCAACCTTCGGCATCACTGGCGAGGTTTCCTCAGCTGCCGGCGTTATCCAGACCAGCTGATTGTCATCGGCCTCAATCCCGCGATCACCGCGCGACACATCGTTGCCGGCGATCGCGGTAAGCCGTTTGCGTTGCAGCTTTTCCCGGCTCTGTTCCGCAACGTGGTCCGTCACCGCGCAAAACCCGACTGTCGCCGCCGGCCGGCCCGTGGCGGCAACCGCGGCAATAATATCGTCCGTTGCCTGCAGCACCACCGCCTGCCCGCCAGCCGTCTTTGCCGGCTTGCCCGCCGCCGCCGCTGCGGGCCGGTAGTCAGCCACCGCCGCTGCGCCGATCACCAGATCGCCGCCCCGCACCGCCGCCAGCGTTGCCGCCAGCATTTCCGCCGCGGTCTGCACGCGCACCAGCCGCACCCCGTGCGGCGCCGGCAGCGCCACGGGGCCGCTGACCAGCACCACCTCGGCGCCGCGCGCCGCCGCCGCGCGCGCCAGCGCGTAGCCCATCTTCCCGCTGGAGCGGTTGGTCAGCACCCGCACGCCATCCAGCGGTTCCTGGGTCGGCCCGGCGGTGATCACCACCCGCCGTCCGCCAAAGTCAGGTTCCGTCCGGTACAGCACCGCGCGCAACACATCTTCGACCGCCGCGAGCGGCGCCAGCCGCCCCTCGCCGGTCTCGCCGCAGGCGCTGCCGCCGCTGGCCGGACCGACAATCCGCTGGCCATGCCCATCGCGCACGATGGCGATATTCTCCTGCACCGCGGGATGCGCCCACATTTCCGGGTTCATCGCCGGGGCAAAGATCACCGGGATGCGGCTGCACGAGAGATAGGTGGTGGTCAGCAGGTCGTCGGCAATCCCGCGGGCGCATTTGGCCAGGAGGTCAGCGGTGGCCGGACAGATCACCAGCACTTCCGCCCACTGGCGCAGGGTGATGTGCGGCAGCCGCTCCTCCTCGTCACCGCGGCGGAACTGCTCCACGGCAACCGGATTGCCGGTCAGCGTGGCGAAGGTCAGCGGCGCCACCAGCCGGGTCGCATGCTCGGTCATGATGACCCGCACCTGCGCGCCCTGGCGCGTCAGCGACCGCGCCAGCTCCGCCGCGCGATACGCGGCAATGCCGCCGGTGACCCCGAGCAGCACCCGCCGCCCGGTGAAATCGGCGATCATCTACCGGCCTGCCAGCCGGGTGCGGGCGGCATTGATGACCTGCTGCAGTTCGCCCAGCGCCCGTTCCACCGCATCATTGACAATCACCGCGTCATATTCGCCGCGCCGGTCCATCTCCGCCTGGGCATTGGCCAGCCGCACCGCAATATCCTCGTCGCTGTTGGTTCCGCGGCCGCGCAGCCGCTGCTCCAGGACCTGCATCGACGGCGGCGCGATGAAAATGAACAGCCCTTCTTCACCGCGCTGCTTGAGCTGCAGCCCGCCCTGCACGTCGATATCGAGCAGCACATCACGCCCGGCGGCGCGCATCCGCGCCACTTCGCTTTTCAGCGTGCCATAGCAGTTGTTGTGCACCTGCGCCCATTCCAGGAATTCGCCCGCGTCCACCCGCCGCTTGAACTCATCATGGGTGATAAACAGGTAATCCTTCCCGTTCACCTCGCCGGCCCGCGGCTGGCGGGTGGTCGCGGAGACCGAAAACCCGAGATTCGCATCGCGGGTCAGCAGCTCCTTCGCCAGCGTCGATTTGCCCGCGCCCGACGGCGCGCTCAGGATGATCAGTAATCCGTTCGTGCCCATAGTCCGCTCCCGTTGTCATGATCCCGCCGGGGCATCACGCTCGTCCCAGCGAATAATCACATTGTCATATTCGCGCAGCGGGGTGTCGAACCCCACCACGCCGCCGTTGACCTGCAGCACCAGCCGCTTGGCTTTCAGCTCGTCGGCATTGGCCTGCGGCAGCCGCGCCACCAGGTCGGCAATCACATACGGCTGCTGCTGCGGGGCGCGCACCTCGAGCTGCGCGCCCGCCGTCACCGCGGTCTCCGCGGTGACCGGCTTGCCATCCATGAGAATCTCCACCTCGCGCGGCGGCAGCACCAGGGTCTCCCCGTTCAGCACAATGGTCAGCCCGGTCAGCGGCGCCTGCAGCTCGCCCAGCAGTTCGCGCACCTTCACCGCCAGTTCCGGATAATGCTTGATCACCACCGTGGTCCCCGCCGCCACCGGCTGGTCAAGCGGCACCTCCTGCCCGTCCTCGGTCAGGACGCCGCAACCGCGATGCAGGCAGGTGCGGCGCTCCCCGCCCACCCGGTATTCCACTTCGCGCTGCCGGAATTCGTCCGGCTGATAGCCGCACGCCGCCAGGGCCAGCATGAGATCCGCCGTCGGGGCAATGGTCACTTCGTCGCTCGCCGCCAGGAGACGGTCCGGCGACGCCGGTTCCTTGTTGATCTGGACCGGCAGCAGCCAGCGCTGGCGCGCGCCCGTGGCCTGGTCGCTGATGTCCAGCCAGGCCCGCTCCTGCTCCGCCAGTTCCGCCACCGTCAGCACCGCTTCCCGGCCCGGTTCACCCGGGCGATACTGCAGTTTGGCACCGCCGCTGATCGTGGCGGTCAGCGGTGCCGGCTGTCCGTCCAGCAGCAGCTCCGCTGGCGTGGGCGGCTGCGCGGCCACCTCGCGGCGGGCGCCGTTGAGGAAAAAGACCAGCGGCGGAGCCGGTGCCGGCGCATCATCGGTGCGCGGCACCGCCAGGCCGCGCAGCCCCAGCGCTTCGAGCGCCGACCCGGTGCCGCTCTGGCTCATCATCTGCACCAGTTCGCCATTCACCTCGACTTCCAGCAGCATGAAACCGTGCTTCGTCCCCGCGGCCAGGGCAATGCCCAGCGGGGTCATCCAGTGCGGACCGTACAGGGTGCCGGTACGGTCATCCACCACATCCAGTTCGCGGCAATCGGGAATAATGATCCGGTCGGGCGCAAGGGCGAAGGCCTGGGCCAGCGCCTCGCGCAGGCCCGGGGTGAAGCTGCCGCCGCCGACGCAGAACACCGCGCTGACCGGGCGCGGGTACATCCCCGCATATTCCCGGGCGATGGCGGTGGCCAGCTCTTCGATGCGCGGCCGCACCCGCTCAATGACTTCCGTCGACTTCACCGTCCACGGCTTGCCGAAGACGCTGGTGAACGACACCGCCTCTTCCAGCGAGAGCATGCGCTTGACCCGTTCCGCCGTCTCGAAGTCGAGCAGATAGGCCTCGCTGATTTCCTCGGTGATCTCATCGCCCGCCAGCGGCAGCGAGGCGTAGCCGACCACGGTTCCGCCGCTGGTCACCGCCAGGTCCGAGGTCCCCGCGCCGATATCGAGCAGCAGCAGGTTGAGATGCTTGATCTTGTCGGTGAACACCAGGTCACCGGCGGCGATCGGTTCAAGCGTGATCAGCCCGGGTTCGAGCCCCAGCCGGCGCAGCACCGCAATCTTGCTGTTGACAATCTCGCGCGGCAGATACGTCATCAGCACGCGCGCGGTCAGCCGCCGGGCATAATGCCCGCGCGGATTGCGCACCGCCGTGTCGTTGAGCATGAAGCCGAGCGGCACCGAACCGACGCAGTACATCGCCAGCTCGAGGCCCTTGACCAAACCGTCGTGCACCGCCTGCCGGCCCGCCTGTTCGACCAGCTCCGCATCGATGAACCGTTCGTTGGCAAAATCCAGGGTCGCGGTGATCTCGCGGCTGTGCAGCGACCGCCCGGCAAAGGCAATGGCCGCGCGCTTGAATTTCCTGCCCACCTTGCGTTCCAGGTCTTCCTTGACCCGCTGGGCATGTTCGGCCACTTCATCGATATCCTGCACCTGCCCGTCGATCATGCCGCGTGAGGAATGCTCGAAAATCGAGTACTGTTCCACCACCAGCACATTGTCGCGGCAGCGGCAGGCCATGCCCACCACCTTGCGCGTGCCGATATCGAGCGCAAACAGCAGTTCCGCCGCCATGGTCAGGACCGGTAAAACCCGATCACCGCATCGACGATCTGCTCAACCGGGACCTTGGGGGAAAAGCCCGTCAGCGCGCGGATCTTGCTGATGTCCGGCATGCGATGGCGCATGTCCTCAAAGCCCGTGGCAAACGCCCGCTCATACGGAATCCTGTCGATCACTGACCGGCTGCCGGTTTTGGCGACAATCATCTCCGCCAGTTCAAGGATGCTGATCGCGCGGTCGTTGCCGATATTGTAGATTTCGCCCACCGCGCGCGGTTCCGCCATCAGCGCGGTGATCCCGTCGATCACGTCGCTGACGTAGGTGAAACTCCGCGTCTGTCCCCCGTCGCCGTACACGGTCAGCGGCTCATTTTTCAGCGCCTGGCGCACCAGCCGCGGGATGACCATGCCGTAGCGGTCCGACTGGCGCGGGCCGCAGGTATTGAAAAAGCGGACGATCACCACCGGCAGTTTCTTTTCCCGCCAGTAGGCGAGGGCGAGAAATTCGTCGATCGCCTTCGAGCAGGAATAGCTCCAGCGCGAAATGGTGGTCGGGCCGAGCAGGCGGTCATCCGTCTCGCGGAACGGCACCTTCTCGTTCTTGCCGTAGATCTCCGAGGTCGAGGCGATCAGCACCGGCTGTTTGCCGCGATTCGCCACTTCCAGCACATTTTCCGTGCCGCGCAGGTTGATCTGCAGCGAGCGCAGCGGATTGTCGATGATATACTGCACGCCGACCGCCGCCGCCAGGTGGTACACCACCTCGACTTTGGCCATGAGCGAGGCCACCACCTTGTCGTCAAGCACCGTGTCCACCGACAGGTGAAACCGCGGATTGCTCTCAAACTGCCGCACGTTGTCGATGCTGCCGGTGGAGAGGTCGTCAATCACCCACACCTCATCACCCCGGGCCAGCAGCCGGTCAGCCAGATGCGAGCCGATAAAGCCCGCCCCGCCGGTGATCAATACGCGTTGTGCCATTACCGTTCCTCCCGCGGCGTGTCGGGCAGGTTCAACCACGCCCATTCCGCCGCCAAGCCCTCAGCCAGCATCACGGCGGGCTGATACCCCAGGTCGCGCTGCGCCAGGGTCAGCTCCGCCCAGGTATCCCGCATATCCCCGCGCGCCACCCCCTGTGCCGCCCGGCGCAGCGTGCGCCCGCTCACCTGTTCGGCCAGGGCCAATGCCCCGTTGAGCGATACGCGGCTGCCCCCGCCCAGATTATACACCGCGCCCGGGGTGCCGCGCTCGGCGGCGGCGATGATCCCCGCCACGATGTCACTGACATACGTAAAATCGCGCGTCTGGCTGCCGTCGCCGAACAGCGGCACCGGCACATCATCGCGCAGCGCCGCCAGAAACCGGTGGAACCCCATGTCCGGGCGCTGACCCGGACCGTACACGGTGAAGAACCGCAGCGACACCGCCGGCACGCCATAGCTGCGCTGATACAGCCGGCAGAGATGCTCCGCCGCCAGCTTGGTCACCCCGTACGGAGAAACCGGCCAGCAGGGCGCGTCCTCGCGCATCGGCAGCACCGGCGTGTCGCCGTAAACCGACGACGACGACGCATTCACCAGCCGCACCCGCGGCCGCTCCTTGAGCAGCTCCAGCAGCTGCTGGGTGGCGCGGATGTTCTGATCGGTATAGACGTCGAATTGCCCGCCCCAGCTGGCGCGCACGCCCGCCTGCGCGGCAAGGTGAAAGACCACGTCAACCCCGTCGAGCCGCTCCGCCAGGCGCCCGGCCAGCATATCCTCATCGTGGAGCGCCAGCCCGGCAGCTGCGCGCAGCCCGGCCAGATGATTTTCCTTGTAGGCGCGCGGGTAGTAATCGGTGAAGCAGTCGATGCCCGTCACCTGCCAGCCGCGCGCGAGCAGTTCCCGCGCCAGATGACTGCCGATAAATCCGGCGACGCCGGTGACCAGCGCCTTCATAACAACCCCCGGAAATAGTCGACCGTCGCTTCCAGGCCGGCCCGGATGTCATGGGTCGGCACATAGCCCAGCGTCGCCCGGGCCGCGCTGATGTCGCCCAGCGAATGGCGCACATCACCCGCCCGCGCCGGCTGGTATTCGACGTCGAGCTGGCGCCCGACAATCTCGCCGAGCATGGCGACCAGTTCCAGCAGGGTGATCTGCCGGCCCGAGGAAATATTGAACACCCCGCCCGCGGCGCCGGCCGCCGTGCAGGCCAGCAGGTTGGCCTGCACCACATTGGCCACAAAGGTGAAGTCGCGGCTCTGGCCGCCGTCGCCGTGGATCGGCAGCCGCCCGCCGCGCAGCGCCCCGTGCACGAACTTGGCGATGGCGGCGGCGTATTGCGATTGCGGACTCTGCCGCGGCCCGAAGACATTGAAGTACCGCAGCAGCACGACCGGCAGCCCGTAGAGCCGGTGGAACGACAGGGCGTATTCCTCGACCGCATGTTTGGACACGGCATACGGCGAAATCGGGCGCGGCACCTGGCTTTCCCGCTTGGGCAGCTCCGCACTCTCACCGTACACCGACGATGATGACGCCACCACGACCCGCTTGACGCCCGCCTCTTTCGCCGCCCACAGCACATTGAGCGAGCCTTCCACGTTGTGGCGGTTGGTCGCCAGCGGATCGGCAATCGATCGCGGCACCGACGGCAGCGCCGCCAGGTGCAGGATATATTCCGCCTCCTTCGCCAGTTTCTGGGTCAGCGACAGGTCACAGATATCGCCCGGCACCAGCGTGATCCGGTCCGTCACCGCCGCCAGATTGGCCTGCGCGCCGGTGGTGAAATTGTCCAGCACCGTGACCGTATCGCCGCGGCGCACCAGTTCATCAACAATGTTCGAGCCGATGAAGCCCGCGCCGCCGGTCACCAGATAGCGTGCCATGCTCTTCTCCTAATCCAGGAACCGGTACTTGCACAGCGTCCACAACGCGCTGAACCCGTCCCGCCAGGTGATTTTCTTGCCTTCGGAAAAACCGCGGCCGACATACACGATCGGCACTTCGAACACCCGGCAGCCCTGTTTCAGCACCTTGGCGGTGATCTCCGGCTCAAAATCAAACCGGTTGGCCTTGATCGTGATCCCGGTAATCACCGGCGCGCGAAAGGCCTTGTAACAGGTTTCCATGTCGGTGATCACGGTGTTGTAGAGCACGTTGGTCACCAGGGACAGGAACCGGTTGCCGAGATAATGCCAGAAGAACATGGCGCTGTGCGAGCCGAGAAAGCGCGACCCGTACACCACATCCGCATGCCCCTTGACAATCGGGTCGATCAGTTTGGGAAACTCGCCCGGATCGTATTCCAGGTCGGCATCCTGAATCACCACAATGTCGCCGGTGACCGCGGTCAGCCCGGTGCGGATGGCTGCGCCCTTCCCCTGGTTTTTCGCGTGGTGCAGCACCGTGAAATCCGGGGCCGCCAGCCCGTCGAGAATTGCCGCCGACCGGTCCGTCGAGGCATCATTGACCGCGATCAGCTCCTTGTCCAGCGGCACCGCCCGCACCCGGCGGACAATTTCCTCGATGGTCTTCTCCTCGTTGTACGTCGGAATAATCACGGACAGTTTCATGCCATTCGCTCCAGATAGCGCGCTTCCCGCGCGCGCATGCGCGCCGCCACATTCGCGCTCACGCCCTCGTGCTCGTACCCCGCCAGGTGCAGCAGGCCATGGATCAGGTACCGCCGCCATTCCGCCGCCGGCGTCTGCCCGTACCGGGCGGCGTCGCGGCGGGCAACCGCCCAGCAGATCCACACCTCACCGCGCCAGTCGCAGGGATCAACCACCGCCGGACCCTCATTATAACACAGGGTGAGAACATCCGTCGCCCCGCGCCGGTCCAGCAGCTGCCGGTTGAGCCGCGCCATGGTGCGCGCCGTAACCACGTAGATGCCCACCCGGCCGTGCACCCGTTCCGCCGTCAGCACCCGCCGCGCCAGCCGGCGCAGCGTTGCCGCCGAACCCGGAAACGACGCGTCCTCAATTGCCGGATGCAGGATCAGTCGCGGCGTCGCCGTCATGGTTGTCCTTCTGCGCCTTTTCCAGGGCGCGCAGTTTGGCTTCGTCGGGATATTCCACCCGGGTATGGTACATGCTCGTCAGCAGGCGGGTGAAACAGGCGTCGATCCGCCGCAGGTCGCGCAGCGTCAGGTCGCAATCCTCCAGCTCGCCCTCGCCGAATTTCCCGTTGATGATCCGCTTGACCAGTTCCGCAATGTTGACCGGGGTCGGGTTCTTCATCGTCCGGGCCGCCGCCTCGGTGCTGTCCGCCAGCATGACAATTGCCGCCTCGCGCGTCTGCGGTTTGGGACCGGGATACTGATAATCGTCGCGCGTCACCGCGCCGTCCTCCTCGGTCTCCAGCGCCTGACAGTAGAAGTACTGCATCACCCCGGTGCCGTGGTGCTGGCGGATGATGTCGACGATCGCCGTCGGCAGCCGCCGGGTCCGGGCGCGGTCCACCCCTTCCTTGACGTGGGCCTTGAGAATAGCGGCGGAGAGCGACGGTTTCAGCGCGCCGTGCCGGTTCTGTTCCATGTAATTCTGGTTTTCGGAAAAGTATTCCGGCCGCTCCAGTTTGCCGATGTCATGGTAGTAGGCCCCGACGCGGGCCAGCAGCGGGCGCGCGCCCACTTCCTCCGCCGCATTCTCCGCCAGCATCCCCACCGTCAGCGAATGCTGGTACGTGCCGGCGGCGCGCAGCAGCATCTCCCGCAGCAGGTCGTTGCCCAGATCCGCCAGTTCCAGCAGGCGGAAGTTGGTGGTGCGGTCGAACAGGTCCTCGAAGAACACCAGCAGGCCGATAATCGCCACCGGCGTGACAAACAGGCCGTTCAGCAGCGAAAACCCGAGCGCCTCGAACAGCACCCGGTTGGGACCCGGTTCGACGCTGAGAAACCGGCCCAGCAGGAACATCGTCACCATGGCCCCGCCCACCCACAGGCCGGCGCGCACAATATGCGACCGCCGCTGGATGCGCGCCACCGCAAAGATCGCCACCATGCCCGCGCCCCAATGCACGAGAAAGGGAATGATGGTCATCCCGGCATAGAGCGACGTGGCCAGGGCCGCGAACACATTGAAATAGACCGCCAGCCGGGGGCTGAACAGCAGTGCTACCAGGGCACTCACCGCCGCCACCGGCATCAGGTAGACCACGTTGCCCGGCAGGGTGGTGAAGATCTGCAGCACACGCAGCACACACAGCGGAAGCAGAAACAAAATGCCCAGCAGCGCCAGCGACTTGGCGTCGGCATATTCCGCGGGGAAGAATTTGAACAGGAAAATCAGGAACGACATCAGGGCCACCGCAAAGAATCCCGCAAAACCCACCACGGCCAGCCCGTCGAATTGCGCCTGCAACTGGCGCAGTTCCGCCAGGATGCGCGCCTGCCGCACGGTCAGTTTCTCGCCCTTCTGCACCGCCACCGTGCCGGCGGGAATGCTGACCATGACCGGGACCACCTGCTGCAGCGCCGCGTCCTGCGCCTGCCGCGTGGCCTGATCATCGCATTTCAGGTTGACCGGCAGCGCCGCCGCCAGCAGCCGTCCGGCAAGCTCCGGCATGGCGAGGTGGGCGGTCGTCGCCATGGCGACATAGGAATCAACCGCCATGGTGCGGACAGCCGCCGGCAGCGCCGTGTGGGAATCGATGCTGATCTCCCGTTCCAGCGTGTGCCGGACCAGGCGCACATGCCGCGTGTGCGCCAGCCGGTCCGCATCCGCCTGGGTTTCCACCACGCCGCGCAGCAGCAGCCGGCGCCCCAGGTCAACCACCTGCTCGAGCAGCACCGTCCGCGCCGCCACACTCCCCGTCACCTGCCGCACCTGGGCCAGTAGTTCCGGTTCACCGGTGTCGGCCGCCGCCACCCGGGCCAGTTCGCGTTCCAGACCGCGGCGCAGATTTTCCTCGACCAGCGGGGTTTGATCGTACCGCCAGGTCTGCGGGGCCAGACCGATCACCAGCTCCTTCCGCTGTTCGGTGGCCTCATGATCCTCGTATGCCAGCGCCACCGGCACCGTCACCGTCTCCGGTGCCAGTTCCCCCGCCTCCACATCCGGGTACTGCGGCGGACGCATGGCTGACAGCGCCGACAGGATGATGACAAACAGCACCAGGAACAGCATGCGCCGCGAGAAGAGGATGGCCTGCCACGACGAGCGCAGGGGGATGGGTTCGTGCTCGTCGCTGTCGCGCAATCCCGGCGGCAGGGCGAACATTACTTCGGCTCCGCCGGCGGCGCCTGCTCCCGCAGCCGCAGATGCAGGTCGCGCAGCTGCTCGGACGACACATCGCCCGGCGCATTGGTCAGCGGACAGCTCGCCTTCTGCGTCTTGGGGAAGGGGATCACATCACGGATCGATTCTTCGTGCATGAGCAGCATGAGCAGGCGGTCGAGCCCCAGCGCCAGGCCGCCGTGCGGCGGCGTGCCGTACCCCAGCGCCTCGATGAAGTAGCTGAATTTTTCCATCATCTGCGCTTCCGTATGGCCGAGCGCCGCAAACATCGCCCGCTGCTGTTCGGGTTCATGGATGCGGATGCTGCCGCCGCCGATTTCCGTGCCGTTCATGACGATGTCGTACGCCCGCGCCCGCACCTTGCCCGGGTCGCCGGCCAGATACTGCGCCGTCGCCGCCTGCGGCTGGGTGAACGGATGGTGCATGGCCACATACCGCTTTTCCTCCGCGGAATATTCGAACTGCGGGAAATCAACCACCCACAGCAGGTGGAAGCCCTGCTCGTCAAACAGTCCGAGGTCGCGCGCCACCTTGACCCGCAGCCAGGCCAGCGCCGCCGCCACCACCGCGGGCGCATCCGCAACAAAGAAGATGATGTCGCCCGCCGCCGCGCCGGTCGCCGCCTTGATCGCCGCCAGCTCTGTTTCACCGAAGAACTTGACGATCGACGACTCGAACCCCGCGTCGGTGACCTTCATCCACGCCAGGCCCTTGGCGCCGTACTCGCCCGCCCCCGCGGTCAGCGTGTCAATGTCCTTGCGCGACAGTTTCGCCCCGCCCGGCACGCGCAGCGCGGAGATTTTGCCGCCGCCGTCGAGGATCTGCCGGAAGACCTTGAACTGGGTCGCGGCGAACACTTCCTGCATCGGGGTGATCACCAGCGGCGAGCGCAGGTCGGGTTTGTCGCAGCCGTATTTTTCCATTGCCTCGTCGTAGGGCAGCCGCGCCAGCGGCAGCGTGACCTCGCTCCCCGCCAGTTCCCGCACCAGCTGCGCCACCGCCCCCTCGACCGTGGTCATGACGTCGTTCTCGTCGACAAACGACATTTCGATGTCGATCTGGGTGAACTCCGGCTGGCGGTCGGCGCGCAGGTCCTCGTCGCGGAAGCAGCGCACGATCTGGTAATAGCGGTCGCAGCCGCCCATCATCAGGATCTGCTTGAGCTGTTGCGGCGACTGCGGCAGGGTGAAGAACTTGTTCGCCGAGAGGCGCGACGGCACCAGATAGTCGCGCGCCCCTTCGGGGGTGCTGCGTGTCAGGTACGGCGTCTCGATCTCCCAGAACCCCGCCGCATCGAAGTAGTTGCGCAGCAGCGTGCTGGCGCGGTGCCGCGCCTTGAGATTGCGCGTCATGCGCGCGGTGCGCAGGTCAAGATAGCGGTGCTTGAGCCGCACGTCCTCGCCCACCGCCTCGCCGCCGTCGGCGGGGAAAAAGGGCGGCGTGGCGGCGCGGTTGAGCACCGTCAGTTCGCCGACCGTCACCTCGATCTCGCCGGTCGCCATCTTCGGATTGACCGTCTCGGGCGAACGCGCGATCACCGTTCCCGCCACCGCGATCACATCCTCGCTGCGCAGCTTGTGCGCCTGCGCGTGCAGGTCGGCGTTGGTCTGCGGGTTGAACACCAGCTGCACCACCCCCGTGCGGTCGCGCAGGTCGATGAAGACCAGCCCGCCGTGGTCGCGATAGCGGTTGACCCACCCCGCCAGGCGCACCGTTGCGCCCAGCTGTTGGGCGGTGACGGTGCCGCAATACTGTGTCCGATACTGTGCCATGGTCAGCTCCTGTCTGCCGGCGGCAGACTGTCAAGGTATGTCATCAGTTGTTCCGCCAGCGCCGCCGCGTCGGCGGTGAGGGCAAATGTCTTTGGTTCGGTCTTGCCGACAAAATCCTTCAGTTGCACACACTGTCGCTGCACTTCATCGTCGTGCATGATCAGCACACAGGCCGCGCCGGCCGCGTTGGCCTGTTTCAGCTGCTTGCCCAGCTTGTCCGGTTTGCCGGACCAGCGCACGTCAATCCCGCGCCGGCGCAATTCGAGCACCAGCGGGAAGCAGGCCGCCGCCGCCGCATCCGACCCGAGCGCCAGATACCAGCACCCGCGGGTTTGCGCCACCGGCGGAAGGGCGGGGATGGGTGCTGCCGTTGTCTCCGCCGCCGGCGACCATGCCGGCGGCAGCAGCGTCAGCAGCCGGTCGAGACCGACCGCCCAGCCGATGGCCGGCGTTGCCGGGCCGCCCAGCTGCGCCAGCAGCCCGTCATAGCGCCCGCCGCCGAGGAATGCCGACTGCGCCCCCAGCGCCGTGCTGACGAACTCAAACGTGGTGCGGGTGTAGTAATCGAGCCCGCGCACCAGCCGGTCGTCCTGCCGGTAGCACAGGCCGACGCTGTCGAGCAAACCGCGGAACCGCCGGAAATGGTCGCGGCAGCAGTCGCACAGCAGCCCTTCCGCCGCCGGCACCTCGCCGCGCTGCGACCAGCAGTCCCGCACCTTGCAGTCAAGCACGCGCAGCGGGTTGCGCTCGATCCGGTCGCGGCAGTCGCCGCACAGCGCATCCGCATGGCCGCGCCAGCGCTCCTGCAGTGCCGCGACGAAATTACCGCGGCAGGCCGGGCAGCCGATGCTGTTGACCCGCACTTCGTATGCCGCCAGCCCCGCCCGGCGCAGCCAGCGGTCGATCATCACCACCTGCTCCGCATCGGCAAACGGGCCCGGCTCACCGAAGCATTCGACCCCGAACTGGAAGAACTGGCGGTAGCGGCCCGCCTGCGGCCGGTCGTAACGAAACATCGGCCCCGCATAATAATAGCGGCCGGCGGGCCGCTGCGCGAATCCGGGCTGCTGCACCAGCGCGCGGCAGACCCCTGCCGTCCCCTCCGGACGCAGCGCCAGCTTGCGCCCCTTTTTGTCGGAGAAGCTGTAGATTTCCTTGCTCACCACGTCGGTGGCGTCGCCGAGGCTGCGCGTGAACAGCCCTTCTTCCTCGAAGACGGGCGTGATGATCGGCTGGTAACCGAACAACTCGCACCAGTCGCCCAGCGAGCGCTCCAGCGCCAGCAGCCGCTTCGCTTCCGTCCCGATCAGGTCGCGCGTGCCGCGCACGCCGCTGTACAGCGGTTTCATGGTCCGCTCTGCGTCCTTTCAGTGCCGTCCGCCAGCGCGAACGGCATCCCGTGAATACACACAAACCGGCCGGAAAAGGAACCGTCCCCTCCCCGGCCGGTGCTGTTCTGCGTCTGGTGCTGTGCTGCCGCTTAGTGCTTCGCCGCCTTCTTCAGGTCCTCAACCTTGTTGGTCCGCTCCCAGGTGAAGCCGGTCTTCGCTTCGCGCCCGAAATGGCCGTAGGCCGCGGTCGCGCGGTAGATCGGCTTCAGCAGGTCGAGCTGCTCGAGGATCGCCCGCGGCCGCAGGTCGAACGTGTCCATGACCGCCTTGGTGAGCTGGTCCTCGGAGAGCTTGCCGGTGCCGTAGGTGTCAACGCGGACCGAAACCGGCTGCGCCACCCCGATCGCGTAGGCCAGCTGCACTTCGCAGCGCGAGGCCAGACCCGCCGCGACGATGTTCTTCGCCACCCAGCGCGCCGCATACGCCGCCGACCGGTCGACCTTCGAGGGGTCCTTGCCCGAGAACGCGCCGCCGCCGTGCCGGCCCATGCCGCCGTAGCTGTCGACGATGATCTTGCGCCCGGTCAGGCCGCAATCGCCCTGCGGGCCGCCGACGACAAACCGCCCCGTCGGATTGACGTAGTATTTCGTCTCGCTGTCCAGCATGTTCGCCGGGCAGATCGCCTTGATGACCTTTTCAATCACGTCGTTCTTGATCACTTCATACGGCACGTTCGGCGAATGCTGGGTCGAGATGACCACCGCGTCAATGCGCTTGGCCTTGCCGTTCTCGTATTCCACCGTCACCTGCGATTTGCCGTCGGGACGCAGGTATTCGAGTTCCGACGACTTGCGCACCGCCGCCAGGCGCTCGCACAGCCGGTGCGCCATCTGGATCGGCAGCGGCATGAGTTCCTTCGTCTCGTCACAGGCATACCCGAACATCATCCCCTGGTCGCCCGCGCCCTGCTCTTGAACAGGCCCGCGCCCTCCGTCACGCCCTGGGAAATG